>NZ_PNDT01000240.1:0-397 GCF_005886375.1 Pseudoalteromonas sp. S1727 | reverse complement strand
AAATGCAACTGTGTTTCCTGCCACGGCATCTAAGGCAGCCCCTGTAACAACAGGAGTTTTATCTGCTGTAGTAGTTAATGGATCAAGCAACACTGTCGGTGCGGTTAAATCTATTACACCTGTTGTTTGAGCTAAATTGCTATTACCAGCGATATCTGTGATTGTAGCTGCAATGCTGTAATTTCCTTCTACAAGCTCACTGCCAAGCGCTACAGACCATGACCCATTGGCTTTGACTGTAGCCTGAGCTGATTGCTCTGTACCAGCACTGTCGGTGACCAACAACGAAACGACTGTGCCTTGCGCTGCATCTGATGTACCACTAATTAATGGCGTTGTATCATTGGTAATACTTGGTGTGTTAATGGCTAATGTTGGTGCGGTTAAATCTATCGCT
>NZ_PNDT01000239.1:0-395 GCF_005886375.1 Pseudoalteromonas sp. S1727 | reverse complement strand
GGTGCGGTTAAATCTATCGCTAAACTTGTACTAGATGAGCCAGTTAAACCATCTTCACTAACACTAGCACTCACTGTGTAACTACCTTCAACAAGTGCATCATTGACCTCAATAGTCCATTGCCCAGCCGCAGCTTGAGTGGTCAATGTTTGTATCACAACACCTGCAGAAATAATCTCAATCGTTACATCAGTACCATCTCTGGCATCTGTGCTGCCAGAAATAGTCGGTGTGGTATCCATCGTCGGTTGTAAACTAACAATCGAAATAGTTGGCGCATTGGTATCTAATATTGCGTTACCAGTAGTCGAGGCTTGATTACCAGCAGCATCACTCACGTTAGCCGTAATAGTAATTGCACCATCATCTAAGGCGTCAATAATTTGTACTGACCA
>NZ_PNDT01000024.1:0-62868 GCF_005886375.1 Pseudoalteromonas sp. S1727 | reverse complement strand
AGTAAGAGCGGTCAGCGGTCAGCGGTCAGCGGTCAGCGGTCAGCGGTCAGCGGTCAGCGGTCAGCGGTCAGCGGTCAGAAAATATAAAACCGTTGCTATGCAAATAGCAACGGTTTTTTGTTGAGCAGTCAGTATCACTGCGCCATCTTCTGCAAGTCAAGACTCATATAGACATTAGAGTTTTATTACCCCAAACACACTAACGAGCGACTTATTGCTCAAGATGCTTGTTTTACTATTTTTCCTTATCCTGAGGTTCTGGTTGAGCTTGACGATTTACGTAATCCTAATTGTTTCAGTCATAATAGCCTAAGGTCAATCAAAACAATAACAATTGACGCTTCAAAGAAAGCGCTTTTAAGAGACCAATTAAATATTTTAGACGTCAACCATATGTCGATGTATCCTAGTACAGAAGGTGTAACTAAGCACATAATGAGCCCATACAAATAAGCAAGCAGTAAGCTATTCTACACATTATAACCCACTATTTTTATCCGCTTAATTCGGTATTTAAGCTGTACGATTATATTTTAAGAAAATAGCTGTTTTATTGGTTCCAAATATATTAATTAATAGCTTAGAATTAATTTTAGGATTTCGTTTTTTAATTGAATTTGGCTGTTGGATTAATTCTACAGCTTCGTTATTTCCTAATGCTAATGGTCGTCGTAATGCCCACCAATGGCGAAAATATATATGCACTCATCATCAAACTTATAAATTAACCGATCTTTTTGTGATATCCGCTTTGACCATAATCCTGATAAATTGTGCTTTAAAGGCTCTGGTTTACCTAAGCCTTTACTTGGATCTGAGCGCATCATTTCTTTTAGTATTTTGCATAAAGCTGTATGCAACTTTTTATCTTTCACTCGTAATTGTTCATAGGTGAGCCAAGTTTTCCCCTCAAAGGTTAATGATCTCATCTAGCTGCTCTTGTGTTGGTTTATAACCTGAATTGGCTGTGTGAGTTTTCATTGAGTCAGCGATTTGTTGCATTAAACTGCTACTCTGTAAAACATGTAAAGTTTCCTGCTCTCGTTCCCAGTCATCTGCACTCATTACTATAAATGCATCTCCTGCACGCCTAGTAACCTTTATAGGCTCATGATCACTAACGGTTTGTTCCACGTATGTTTTTAAGTTTTCTCTAAATTGATTGACACTGATGCTATCCATAATTAAAACCTCATTAATGTACGGTAATGTCGTACATTATAGTTTAAAAAATATATCAAGTCACTTAAAAGGCTTTGCCCAAAGTGAAGAAATAAAAACATTCGATAATGCATTTCTTTGATGCAGACTGAAAGGGTAATTTTTCGTTGGGTTTCGCGGTGCTCAACCCAACCTACGTAGCCTATTTTAACGCCGAGCAGCCTTAAAACTTACAGCTTACCGCTCCTAGCGGCTCTAAAACTGACGGCTGCGCTCTACCTCACCAACACATAAATCAACTGCACTATCAATGAAATCATCACTAATGGCCAAATATACTTGGCATATTTAGTCGCGCCATCTAGGCCCATTTTTGACTGGTACTTTTCAAGTAGTGGCACAAGAATGATGAGTGCAATAAACAGTGAAATTAAAATTACGAAAATATTCATATCAGTCCTTATTTATACCAATCGACTTAAATATTTAACCATTCTAGCGAGCTAAATAAATGGTCAGTAACTTAACACGATTGGTATTATTGAATATCCATCGAGTATACCCAAAAGGCGAGCAAAAAAAAGCGCAGTCTACACTGCGCCAGTCGGTTGGAAGTAAAAAGTTACTTACAGTTGCTCAACATAGTTAAGCAGCTTTGGTTGTCTGTTATTACCCTACTAAGGCGAGCAAAATACCGGCAGCTACGGCGCTACCAAGAACACCGGCAACGTTTGGCCCCATAGCATGCATTAACAAGAAGTTATGCGGATTACTCTCAAGACCCACTTTGTTTACTACTCGTGCAGCCATCGGAACAGCTGATACACCTGCAGCACCTACTAATGGATTAATAGGAGATTTGGAGAACTTATTCATACCTTTTGCCATGAATACACCTGAAGCCGTACCAATTGCAAAAGCCAAGGCACCGAGTACTAAAATACCAAGCGTCTCTACCGTTAAAAACTTATCAGCAGCCAACTTTGAGCCTACAGCTAAGCCTAAAAAGATGGTCGTGATATTAATGATCTCGTTTTGCGCGCTGTTACTTAAGCGGTCAACCACACCAGATTCACGCATTAAGTTACCTAAGCAGAACATACCGACTAACGGCGTAGCTGCGGGTAAAAATAGCATTGTTAATGTAAGCACCATTAATGGGAAAATAATTTTTTCCTTTTTCGATACTGTACGTAACTGTGGCATTTGAATCTTTCGCTCTTCTGCGGTCGTTAATGCACGCATAATTGGCGGCTGAATAATGGGCACCAACGCCATATAAGAATAGGCAGCTACCGCAATAGCCCCTAATAAATCAGGCGCTAACTTTGACGCTAAGAAGATAGCTGTAGGGCCATCTGCGCCGCCGATGATCGCTATAGCCGATGCATCTTGCAGAGTAAACTCAAAGCCAGGCACATAGTTAAGTAAAATTGCGCCAAATAAAGTCGCAAAAATACCAAACTGCGCCGCAGCTCCCAGTAATAACATACGCGGATTAGCGATTAATGCACTAAAGTCAGTTAATGCTCCTACACCCATAAATATTAATAGCGGGAAAACACCGGTATCAATACCAATATGGTATACGTAGTACAGTAAGCCACCAGGGTCTGACAAACCTGCTACTGGGATATTTGTTAATATCGCACCAAAACCTATAGGTAATAATAATAATGGCTCAAAATTACGGGCAATTGCGAGATACAGCAATAAGCACCCCACTGCGATCATAATAAGCGCAGGGAATGTAAAATTAGCAATACCTGTGGCCTGCCAGAGGTTTAATACAGCTTCCATCCTCTGTCTCCTAAGCTAACGAAATCATAGCATCACCCGTTGCCACTGAATCACCTTCAGCAACGAGAATTTCAGCAATAGTACCTGTGTGAGTAGCGCGGATTTCAGTTTCCATTTTCATCGCTTCCATGATGATCACAACATCGCCTTCGTTGACCGTTTGCCCTGTTTTCACCTTTATTTTAAAGATGTTACCAGCTAGAGGCGCGTTCAGTGTTTCACCAGAAGCAACCGACGCTGATTGTGGAATAAGCTCACTGTCTTTAAGTGTTACTTCTTTAAGTTCACCACCTTGTGCAACGACAACGTCATACACTTTACCGTCAACTTTTACGCTGTATTGTTCTGCTTTAACGGTATTGTTGTTGCTTGGTTGATTGTTTGCAGGTTGCTCTTTCTTCGCTGGCTCTGCACTTGGCACAGCTTCAAAAGCATCTGGATTATTACGATTTTTAATGAACTTCAAGCCAATCTGTGGGAATAAAGCATACGTTAATACATCATCAATCTGCTCATCAGCTAGGCTTAAACCCTGCTCTTTTGCAGCTGCTAATAATTCTGCTTGCAGGGTTTCAAGTTCTGGCTGCAATAAATCTGCTGGGCGACAGGTAATTACGTCTGCACCATCAAGTACACGCTCTTGTAGTTCTTTATTCATGGCTGCAGGTGTTGCACCATATTCACCTTTTAGAACACCGGCGGTTTCTTTAGTAATTGTTTTATAACGCTCACCTGTAAGTACATTTAATACTGCTTGTGTGCCGACAATTTGCGAAGTTGGCGTCACTAAAGGTAAGAAGCCTAAATCTTCACGAACACGCGGGATCTCTAATAACACTTCATTGAGTTTATCAGCTGCGCCTTGCTCTTTAAGCTGATTTTCCATATTTGTTAGCATGCCACCTGGCACTTGTGCTAATAAAATACGGCCATCAACGCCTTTTAAGCTGCCTTCAAATGCCGCATATTTCTTGCGAACATCACGAAAGTAAGCCGCAATTTCTTCTAACTGATTTAAATCAAGTTCAGTATCACGTTCAGTGCCTTCAACAATCGATACAATTGTCTCGGTTGCACTGTGACCATATGTCATACTCATCGAAGAAATCGCGGTATCAAGCATATCAATACCTGCATCGATCGCTTTTTGATAAGTGGCTGTACTTAAGCCCGTTGTTGCATGGCATTGCATTGCGATAGGAATAGAGACCGTTTCTTTTAAGCCTTTGATTAACTGCTCACAATCATACGGTTTAAGTAAACCTGCCATATCTTTAATACAAATTGAATGACAACCTAAATCTTCTAGCTGCTTAGCTAAAGTGAGCCACATATCTAGCGTATGTACTGGGCTAACTGTATATGAAATAGTACCTTGTGCATGAGCACCGACTTTTACTGCGGCTTTAATGGCTGTTTCAAGATTACGAACATCGTTCATGGCATCAAAAATACGGAATACATCAACGCCATTTTTGTGCGCTCGCTCGACAAACTTTTCAACCACATCATCTGCATAATGGCGGTAACCTAACAGGTTTTGACCACGTAATAGCATTTGTTGCTTGGTGTTTGGCATGGCTTTTTTCAAAGCACGGATCCGCTCCCAAGGATCTTCGCCTAAATAACGGATACATGAATCAAATGTTGCCCCACCCCATGACTCAATAGACCAATAGCCCGCATCATCTAATTTTTGTGCAATTGGCAGCATGTCATCTAAACGCATGCGCGTTGCTAATAATGATTGATGTGCGTCTCTAAGTACTAATTCGGTTAATTTTAATTTAGCCACAAGTCACCCCTTATAGTTTTTGTTTATTTTTGTACTGAGCAATCGCTGCACTGATCGCAGCAATGTGTGCACTTGGCACACCTGGTGCTTTGATTGACGGCGTACGCGTAGGCGCTGCAACCGGCTGTTCAAAACGGCTCGCTAATTTAGACATAATGATGATTGCTGAAATCAACAACGAAAGAAAAACAAATACGCCTACCATACCGGTGACCATTAAGTTTGCTGCTGTAGCTAGTAACTGACCTATATCCATGCTGCTCCCCTTGACTTCATTTACCCAACCTCGAGATTAGGTAAAAAATCACTTTATTTAAATAATTATGCACCAATGATAACAAAGAAACAGAGCAAGTCCAACACTTTGTAAATTGGTAAAACCAATTAATATAAAGCTAACATACTAACACTAAATTTAACACTCTACATTTTGCGATAATTTTACGAGAACTAGATAATAAAAATAGTGAATATAGCTATAAATTATAAGTGCAAGCCAAGATAAACCTCTGTGCAATGCGCCATCACAAGCATTTTTTGTATATGACTATTGCAATTAGTCGCACCAGATCAATTGGTCTTACCAAATAAATAGAGCTTTAAAGCAAATTTATATAGTCAGGAATAAGTTACAGGTAAAGTTGTAAATTATTCCCATCACTTTCATTTAGCCACATCATAAAAACTATAAACACATGATAATAAAGAGTTTATTTAATTGGCATGCAACTAGCATCATCTACTTCGAACAAATTAACAAACCAAGGAGACAACAATGTTACGCTGGACAATTACATTTCTAGTTATTGCACTCATTGCTGCAGTGTTAGGTTTTGGTGGTATCGCTGGTGCCGCAGCAGGAATTGCTAAGATTATATTTTTTATCTTTATAGTATTGTTAGTTATTTCACTTATTTCAGGCGCATTGCGCGGCAATGTTCCTAAGTGATCCAAATTAATCTCTAACATAATTAACAAAACATTATTTTTTACAAGGAATTACATTATGAAATCGACTACATTAAAAACAGCCGTTATCGCCCTTTTTGCTAGCTTTTTTATCATGGGTTGCGAAGACAACCACGCAGAAGAAGCAGGTGAGCGCATTGATGAAGCAGTTACTGATGTGCAAAACAAGGTTGAAGACGCCTGTGAAGAAGTGAAAGAAGGCGTAAATGCCGAAGAAACTAACTGTTAATATAGTTAGTTCTAAATAATAAAAAACGACTCATCTGAGTCGTTTTTGCTTTTAATCTGATCTCAAGCTCTTGCTTCTAGCATAAGCCGCTTCATATCACGCACGGCTTTATCTAAACCATCAATCGCAGCGCGCGCTATGATCGCATGGCCAATATTAAGTTCGTAAATCTCTTCCATCGCTGCTATTGGTTTTACATTGTGGTAATGCAAACCATGCCCTGCGTTTACTATCAAGCCTAAACTCGCTGCGTATTTTACGCCTTGACGAATGTGCTCAAGTTCTTCTTTCAGCTCTGCTTCAGTCTCAGCATCTGCATATGCGCCCGTATGTATCTCGACATAAGGGGCATTGCACGCTTTTGCTGCATCTAGCTGCGCTTTATCCGCATCGATAAATAACGACACTTTAATTCCAGCGTTACTTAGTTTTGCCGTTGCGGCTTTAATTTTATCTAAGTTACCAACCACATCTAGGCCACCTTCGGTGGTTAACTCTTCGCGTTTTTCTGGTACTAAGCAGACATAAGCAGGCTTTACATCTAGTGCGATATCGATCATTTCATCAGTGACGGCTATTTCTAGATTCATACGTGTTTGAATTGTTTTAGCCATCACATACACATCACGGTCTTGAATATGACGTCTGTCTTCACGTAAATGAATGGTAATGCCATCAGCACCTGCATGTTCTGCAACACTGGCTGCATGTGCAGGATCTGGATAACGGGTACCACGAGCTTGACGTAATGTAGCAATGTGATCAACATTTATACCCAAAAGTATATCTTTCATTGTTTTACCTATAAAAATAACGGTTCAATTCCGCACTAGAGTTAGGGTGAATATCCAAACTATTTGGATATAAAAAGCTCGCGGCTTTTTAATGGTTTTTTTCCTAGCAAAGGTTTCATTAAATGACGGCTTAATTGTTTTGCCATATATAACACATCCGGCGCGCTAAAGTCATGGGCTGCGATGGCGTTTAACTGCGCACCAGAAAAACCACTACCGGTTTGCTGCTGAACAACAAAGCCGTATTCAGCAAAATAACTATAAGTTTGCTTTAACGAAATAGGCTCTCCCGCCGCATCGAAACTAAAGTCAACGCCATAACCTAGCAATTCTAATAATTGAAATTCATAAGAGCGTAATACCGCTTGTAAATTCGGATGTTGATTTAGCTGCTGTAGGTGAGTTTGATACAATTGATAAACCTGTTCAACTGGTTCATTGATAGGAACGATACGATTAGTCAACTCATTGAGGTAAAAGCCACAATAAAGCTGATCTCCTACTAAAGTTGATTGTGTACCATGCAATTCAAAGCGCTGAATATATTTTAGATCGTGCCTGCCAGTGTAATTAACGAGTAGTGTTTGGAAGGGTTGTAGCTGGGCTTTATACTTAGTTGCTTGGCGACCACTGATACGAGCCAGCATACGGAGTTGGCCAACGCCCTCTACTAGCATATCAAGCATTACTTGTGAGTCGCTAAAAGGACGTCGATGTAATAAATATGCTGTGTAGAAGTCGCTATCCATTGGTTTTTCTTAGGCTATTAATCTTCACCATAGCCTAAGCTGCGTAATGCTCGCTCATCGTCAGCCCAGCCTGATTTAACCTTTACCCAGAGCTCTAAGAATACTTTGTTATCAAGCATCTCTTCGAGATCTTTACGTGCTTCACGGCCTATCACTTTAAGCTTTTCGCCTTTATTACCTATTACCATGCGCTTTTGCGTTTCACGCTCAACTAAGATCAAGCCATTGATGTGCCAAATACCATTGTCTTGCCACTTGAATTGCTCGATTTCAACAGTAACAGAATAAGGTAATTCTTCACCCATAAAGCGCATCAGTTTTTCACGAATAACTTCAGCCGCCATAAAACGCATTGAGCGGTCAGTGACATAATCTTCTGGGAAATAAAACTCACACGGTGGTAGGCGTTTAGTTACTTCATCTTTGATAAGGTTGATGTTCTTACCTTGTGTAGCCGACACAGGCATAATACCCACAAAGTCAAATTTTTCACCTAACCACTTCATATGTGGTAATACTAAGTCACGGTCTTTTACTTGATCAATTTTATTGATCACTAATAAAACGGGTTTACCATTTTGCTTAACTTTATTAAGCACCATTTCATCATCGGCATTCCAGTGAGTTCCCTCAACAACAAAAATAACCAACTCAACATCACCTAATGAACTCGATGCAGCACGGTTCATCAAACGGTTAATGGCACGCTTTTCTTCAACATGCAGACCAGGCGTATCAACATACACCGCTTGGTGTTTGCCTTCGGTATGAATCCCCATAATACGGTGACGTGTGGTTTGTGGCTTACGCGAGGTAATACTTACTTTTTGCTCAATAATTTCATTCAGCAAGGTCGATTTACCAACATTTGGGCGACCAACAATAGCGACCATGCCACAAAATGTATCAATATCACCGCTACGAGGTTGGATCAATGTATCAAGATTCATTTTTAAGTATCTTCAATGCTTTTTCAGCGGCTTTTTGTTCAGCTTTACGACGAGAGCTACCCACTGAGATAATGCTATCCATACCTTCAACAATACATTCAACCGTGAACGTTTGATTGTGAGCCTGACCTTTTGTATCGACTACCGTATAGCCTGGCAAAGGTAATTTGCGGGCTTGTAAGTATTCTTGTAATAAGGTTTTAGGATCTTTTTGATTTAAACCCGGTGAAATTGCATCTAAACGCGTTTCATACCAAGCTAAAATTAAATCACCACACACATCGATGCCGCTATCTAAAAAGACTGCACCTATGATTGCTTCAACAGCATCAGCTAAAGTTGACTCACGTCTAAAACCGCCGCTTTTAAGTTCACCAGGCCCTAAACGTAGGTAATCACCCAAACCAAACTCTAAACCAAACTCAGCTAGAGTTTGACCACGCACAAGCGTAGAGCGCATTCGACTCAAGTCACCTTCGCGTGCTTTAGGAAATTTGCTATATAAAGCATTAGCAATAACGAAACTTAAAATTGAATCACCTAAAAACTCTAAGCGCTCATTATGTTGGCCTTTATGGCTGCGATGGGTCATCGCCTGCTCAAGCAGCGCTTGCTCAGTAAAGGTATACCCTATTTTGCTATATAACTCTGTTACATTTTTTTTCATTGTTACTGAATATTACCTAGGCGTTCAAAACGAACACCAGTTGGAACCCAGCTTGGTAAAATGTCATCTGGGCCATTTTCAAATTCAAAACTCATCCATATAAAGACAGCTTTACCCACCAAGTTTTCTTTTGGCACAAAGCCCCATACGCGACTATCTTGGCTGTTATCGCGGTTGTCACCCATCATAAAGTAATGATCAGCCGGCACTACCCATTCGTCAGAACGTGTACCCGGTTGTTGATAGTAACGCCCTTTCATTTCCAGCGCTTCTGGGTTTATTAAAATATCATGTTTTAGCGTAGTTAAGTTCTCATTTAAACGCACTAAATCCATTGAACCTTGTTTAAATTCATCACGGTTTACGATTTCCATATCAATTTTATTAAATTCATTACACAGTAAATCACCTTGTTGTGCTTCTCCTTCTGCACAATTTGGTTGAATATATAAACGCTTGTCACGGTAAACAATTTTATCACCCGGTAGACCAATCGCACGCTTAATGTAATCGACTCGCTCATCTAAAGGGTATTTAAAAACCACAATATCCCCACGCTCAGGTTCCGCAACATCCACTAGTTGTGAACGCCACACAGGGTCTTTTATACCGTACGAATATTTTTGTACTAAAATAAAGTCACCCACCAACAGTGTTGGCATCATTGAACCTGATGGAATTTGAAACGGTTCAAATAAAAACGATCTAAAGATAGTAATGGCCGCTATCATCGGGAAAATTGATTTTGCCGTTTCCGTAATTGTTGGTTCAGGGGCAATCAATGCAGCAGTTTCTTCATCTAGCTCGCCGCCAGCAGAACTCTGCGCCAGCGCCAAGCGTTGCTGTCTTTTTGGTGCAAACACAAAGTGGTCAATTAACCAAATTAAGCCTGATCCCAGTGTCAGCAACACTAAAAATATTGAAAAATAACCTGCCATTCATTACATCCTTAATCTTACGTAATTAGATTACGAAATTTATTTACCAACTTTAAGAATTGCTAAAAATGCTTCTTGAGGCACTTCAACGTTTCCGAGTTGTTTCATTCGTTTTTTACCATCTTTTTGCTTTTGTAGAAGCTTTTTCTTACGACTTACATCTCCACCATAACACTTTGCAATTACATTTTTACGTAATTGTTTTACGGTTGTACGAGCAATAACATGTTGACCAATTGCAGCTTGGATCGCAATATCAAACATTTGACGTGGGATTAAGTCCTTTAATGCATCCGCTAACTGACGACCACGTGACTGCGCACTGTCTCTATGTACAATAATAGCAAGTGCATCAACCCGCTCACCATTAATTAAGATATCAACTCGCACCATATCTGAGGTTTGGAAGTACTTAAAGTTATAATCAAGTGAAGCAAAACCACGACTCGTTGATTTTAACTTATCAAAAAAGTCCATTACCACTTCAGCCATCGGCAGTTCGTACGTAACAGCAACTTGTTTACCGTGGTAACTCATTTTCGTTTGCATACCGCGTTTTTCGATACACAATGTAATCACGCTGCCTAAATACTCTTGCGGTACAAGAATATTTGCCTCAACCATTGGCTCACGAATTTCTAAAATATCATTTACTGCTGGTAAATCAGACGGATTATCAATCTGAATAGTACCAGCCTTAGTAACTACTTCATAGATTACCGTTGGTGCGGTAGTGATTAGATCGATATCATATTCACGCTCTAAACGCTCTTGAATGATTTCCATGTGAAGCATGCCTAAGAAGCCGCAGCGGAAACCAAAACCGAGTGCCGTTGAGTTTTCAGGCTCAAAGAATAACGACGCATCGTTTAAACTTAATTTGTTTAGTGCATCACGAAAAGATTCATACTCATCAGAAGCAATCGGGAACATACCGGCATAAACCTGAGGTTTAATTTTTTGGAACCCTGGTAAACGCTGCGGCGCCGCATTTTTTTGATGGGTAATAGTATCCCCCACCGGCGCACCATGAATTTCTTTAATACCCGCAATCACAAAACCCACTTCACCTGTTTTTAAAATGCCAGTATTTGTTTGTTTTGGTGTGAAAATACCAACTTGATCAGCGGTATGAATATGCTCGTTCGACATGATTTTTATTTTATCGCCCGTACGTAGTTCACCGTGCTTAATACGCACAAGAGATACTACACCTTGATACGGGTCAAACCATGAATCAATAATCAATGCTTGAAGCGGTTCGTCTTTTTCACCAACCGGTGGCGGGATGTCTTTAACAATCATCTCGAGCACTTCGGCAATACCAACCCCTGTTTTGGCACTACATTGCACAGCATCTAGAGCATCAATACCAATAATATCTTCAATTTCTTCAGCTACACGAAGCGGATCCGCTTGCGGTAAATCGATTTTATTCAGTACCGGAATAACTTCTAAATCCATTTCAATTGCGGTATAGCAGTTTGCAAGTGTTTGCGCTTCCACGCCTTGCCCAGCATCAACAACTAACAATGCACCTTCACAAGCTGCCAGTGAACGCGATACTTCATATGTAAAGTCAACGTGTCCCGGGGTATCGATAAAGTTTAGTTGATAAGTTTCGCCATCATTGGCTTTATAATTTAGTGTTACACTTTGCGCTTTAATGGTGATCCCACGCTCGCGCTCAATGTCCATTGAATCCAATACTTGTTTTTGCATTTCACGGTCAGTTAAACCACCACAAACTTGGATCAAACGATCAGAAAGGGTCGATTTACCGTGGTCAATATGGGCGATGATCGAAAAATTACGGATATGCTTCATAAACTGGATTCTAAACTTCTATTTTAATGGATTGAGTGTATAAAGCCGCAATTTTACATTCAATTGGCCTTAATCACCATCTATTTGAGTTAAAGGAAGACTAATTGGGTGAATTTTTATTACTTTTATATCATGCCTGAGGCTCTTAACTCGGCTTTTAGCAATAGCAAAACCAGTAAAACCACCGCCTATAGCGGCAATGATTTGTAGCCACTCTGGTGCAGAAAAAACTCCAGCCGCCGTTAACGCAAAACCTAAACTTAACACTAGAGGTAACATATACACAACCAAAGCATGCTTTACCATGTGGCTATCATCTAATGCTAAGGTCACTCTTTGCCCTACAA
This sequence comes from Pseudoalteromonas sp. S1727, assembly GCF_005886375.1. Lineage (NCBI taxonomy): Bacteria > Pseudomonadati > Pseudomonadota > Gammaproteobacteria > Alteromonadales > Pseudoalteromonadaceae > Pseudoalteromonas > Pseudoalteromonas sp. S1727. Next base: position 50,642 of record NZ_PNDT01000024.1, on the reverse strand, counting down.
CCACAGGCACAGAAAATTGATAAGGGAAGGTTTTTTTAGCCGTGCCGAATAGCTTACTGAAAACTTGTGAGCCGCACCGGCCATTACAACCAGCACATGCTTGTTTTTGTTGGGCTTCTAAATGCGCAGTGGTGCCTTTAATCGACACCACAGTAAGAGTTTGTTCTATCATTATCTGCTTATTTTACAAAGGTCTTGCAACCGACTCAGCAATCGCCTTAGCTGTTGTTGCAGGTATATTCCCCACTACAGACACATCAAAACTGCCACTATTATGCACATAGACAGTTGTTGCACCAGATGACAAAGCACCACTTGGTCTGCGCCCTGGTAATGGCCGTTGTACAAACACCGAGACTTCTACAAAGCCATCTGAATAAAGGTAGTAGTCGGTCAACTCATTGTTTAAATCCAGTTTATGGCGATCTGATTTTAATAAACTAAATCCATCAGGTAACCAGCCAATTTGCCAATTGCTACTACTTGTATTGATGTCACTTTGAGATATTGCCGTCGCAGGCAATGGGGTTGGAAATTCACGGCTTAGCATTTCCAGCAGTAGTGCAGCTGGCTCTTCTGTTACACTTATGTGGGTTAATTGTAACTGCTCCAACATCTCACCCGCTTGATTCACGTAGGCTGATTTAAGTAACAATGATGATTCAGCATCTAGCCACAGCCAGTAATTAAACTTGTGCTCATCTTTTGATTCGATACGAACAAGCTGAGCTGCTCGCCCTGCTATGCGACCTTTACCACCTAGCACAAAATCATAATGCTGACTTAAACGTTCAATATCTTTAAACAACACTTCTGGGATGGGACCCGCTATAGAATCGGTATCAATTGAGTAAGGCTCTGATTGTGGTTCGAAATAAGTAACTTGACTATCGATACGCACCATTTCCAGGCCGGCACCATTGAGCAAACTTAAATGCTCAAGTTCGGTGTCACCTTGCTTTGCATGTAACCAGCGGTATGGTTCCATTGATTTACCTTTAACGACCACAAAGGACGCGTCAAAGTTGCGGTTATGTACAGCGTCAGCCATTTTCAACAATAGCTGTTTTGCGGGGTTTTCGTCGTTAGCGAAGGCAGGGGCCATAAGCGCTAACGACAAAATAAAAGTGATTACTTTCATTTAATTAGTTTTTTTCCTCTTCGGCTTGCGCCTCAGTGTGAGCTTTTTCTAATGAATATGCAACACGTGCTTGGCGTTGGTGTTCTAAAACTAACGCGCCAATTCGTTGTTGTTGTAACTCACGTAAACCTTGTTCAGCATTTTGTAATGCAGGTTCTGATGAGTAACTAACAGGTGAAGCCATGCCTGTTACAGGTGTTGTTTGTAACATTGGAATTTCATTAGTTGGTGAGTTTTCACCTTGCGGCAAGGTTTGAATACCCACGATTGCAAACATAGCGACACTGGCTGCAATCGCCAGCTGCGCAACTGGTTTACGCCAGTTAAATGCCACAACATTATCAGTGCCCGTTGCCACAGTAACTGCTGATTGAGACTCTTTTTGAGTAAAGTCAGCATAAACAGGCTCACTTTCCAGCGCTTTTGCCACGCTATCACTAATATCAAAGACGAAGGCATCCTCAGACTCAGCACGCATTACATCACCGATTAGCGCATAACGTCCTAAGGTAGCTGCATCTTGCGGTGCAATGACCTCATCAGTTAATGATTGTTCGCCGTCAAGTAACGCGGATAAATGCTGATCATCCAACTTGTTAACGTGTGCTTTTGTCATATTAAGACTCGCCTATTAATGGGTTTAATTTGTTATCAATTGCTTCACGGGCACGGAAAATACGCGAACGCACCGTCCCGACTGGGCAATCCATCACTACGGCTATTTCTTCATAGCTCATCCCTTCAATTTCTCGTAGGGTGATCGCAGTTTTAAGATCTTCAGGCAAACTATCAATAGTGTTAAAAATCACTGCGCGAACTTCTTCGCTTAATAACACGTTCTCAGGTGATGCATTTGAACGCATTGCATCCGCACCATCATAAAATTCGGCATCGTCAGCATCGATATCATTTGCTGGCGGTTTACGCCCCTGAGCCACTAAGTAATTTTTAGCACAATTAACGGCGATACGGTATAACCAAGTATAAAAGGCACTGTCACCTCTAAAGTTTGGAAGTGCACGGTACGCTTTAATAAAAGCTTCTTGAGCAACATCAGCAATATCACCTTGATTTGAAACATAACGAGAAATCAAACTGGCTATTTTATTCTGATACTTCTTTACTAAAAGATTGAAGGCATTTTTATCGCCTTGCTGGACCCTTTTTACTAGCGCTAAATCCAAATCCTGCTCGCTCATTCGAGCCGGTACTCCTCTGTCTGATTATTGCTTGTCATTCATATCCTGCCATTGTTTACGAATACTCTGACTAGCGAATGAATGAAAAGTTCTGTTTAATATTATTTTTTTATAGAATAGACCATAAATTAACTCGCGAACGATGAAAATCACTAATAGTGTCGCGCCAAATATGATACATATACGCCTATCATAATATTATTTGCTCATTGCTATTTATAAGCGAGTAGTGGGCATTGTAACCGCAAAGAACACGGACATGAACCAAAATAAACACCACATCGCTGATGTCGCTATTATTGGTAGCGGCGCTGCCGGCCTTTCATTAGCACTTTCTTTAGCTAATCATTGTAACGTTACCGTGATCAGCAAAGGTGAATTAACGGAAGGTTCTACCCTTTATGCGCAAGGTGGTATTGCCGCCGTGTTCGATAAAAAGAATGACAGCATTGAATCACATGTGCAAGATACTTTAGACGCTGGCGGTGGTTTGTGTGATCGCGATGCCGTTCATTATACAGCAAGTAATGCTCCAAACTGTTTGCAATGGCTAATTGAGCAAGGCGTGCCTTTTGATATGGAATTTGATAGCAAAGGCAAAGAGCGCTTTCACTTAACTCGTGAAGGTGGTCACAGCCACCGTCGTATTTTACATGCTGCCGATGCAACAGGCCGTGCAGTACAAACAACCTTGATCAGCCAAGTTCAAGCACATGCCAATATCACTTTGCTTGAGCAATATAATGCGATCGATTTGATTGGCGATAAAAAACTAGCGCAAACTGGTAAGCATATTCATGGTATCTATATGTGGAACCGGTGTGCTAAACGTGTCGAGACTATTTCAGCTAAGTTTTTTGCACTGGCGACTGGTGGTGCCAGTAAAGTATATTTATATACCTCAAACCCAGATGTATCCAGTGGTGATGGCATAGCCATGGCTTGGCGGGCAGGCTGTCGAGTTGCTAATATGGAATTTAATCAATTTCACCCGACCAGTTTGTATCACCCTGAATTACAAAATTTCTTAATCACTGAAGCTATGCGTGGCGAAGGGGCATATTTAAAGCGTCCTGATGGGACACGCTTTATGAAAGACTTTGATGAACGAGAAGAACTTGCCCCGCGAGATATTGTAGCGCGTGCTATCGACTTTGAAATGAAACGTTTAGGCGCTAATTGTGTCTATCTAGACATCAGCCATAAAGATAAAGATTTTATTATTGAGCACTTCCCAACCATTTATGCAAAATGTTTAAGTGTAGGCCTTGATATTACAAAAGAGCCTATTCCTGTGGTGCCTGCGGCGCACTATACCTGTGGTGGGGTGATGACGGACTTTAATGGCAAAACTGATTTAGATAATCTATATGCAATTGGTGAAGTTGCTTATACTGGTCTGCATGGCGCTAATCGTATGGCCAGTAACTCTTTATTAGAATGTATTGTATTTGCCCATGCTGCAGCTAAAGATATTTTAGCAAAAATACAGCACAGCCCGGCACTCAAAGAGTTGCCTGTATGGGATGAAAGTCGCGTGACTAACTCAGACGAAGAAGTAGTGATCACCCATAACTGGCATGAGTTACGCTTATTTATGTGGGATTATGTCGGAATTGTCCGTTCAACTAAACGCTTAGAGCGCGCCCTACACCGTGTTGAATTATTACAGCAAGAAATCCGTGATTACTATGCAAACTTCCGTGTCTCAAATAACTTACTTGAGCTACGTAATTTAGTACAGGTCGCGGAGCTTATCATTCGTAGTGCGATGGAACGTAAAGAAAGCCGCGGTTTACATTACACCATTGACTATCCGCAATTAAATGACAACCCAACCCCCACTATTTTGACTCCCCACACTCACGACGAGCAGCCAAAGTAGCGCGTTTTAATCGAACAAAACTTTGTTTATCCACCCCACTGGCGTTAATTATTAGCCAGTGGGAGCTTGTAAAGCCCTCAATATAGAGCCATACACTGCGCTGATAAGCGCGGCTTTTGTTACTGATATGACCATTTATCTTAATGGTGTCGTTTTCAAAACGACACTGTTCAGAATCGAGTATAAACACGCCGTGTTCAGGGTGAGATTTGCTATACCATTGCCAACTAATAAAGCCACAAATCGCGCAACAAATCACACAAACTATTTGCGCATAGATAGTCGTTAAAAATAAGCTATAACATATTGCAAACAAGCTAAAATAGACCACAAAAGGCTTGTGGTCCGCTAGATTGTTTTCAATGATAAACCTATACACGAACTCGGTCTAAGATCAGTTGCACCATTTGCTTAAGCTCAGGATCTTTACATTCTTGATGCCCCATAAACCATGCAAATAGGTCCGGATCATCCGCTTCTAACAAACGTTGCAGTACTGCTTGCTGCTGTGCTGATAACGAATCAAATGCCTCATCTACAAATGGCATAAATAACACGTCTAGTTCTAACATGCCGCGACGACAAGCCCAGCGAATACGCGCTTTATTGTGAATTTCAGTCATTTTCTACCTCGAACTTAGTTGCTGTGCAGTTTAACAAATTGCACCTGAATAAACAGCTATTTATGCACCTATACCAGCAGCGCTAACTACGTTATTATATGTGCCTACATTTCTTGTCACGCAGGTTTTTATGTCAACAGTATACGCATGCCCTTTATCACATCAGCTGATCCGTATAAGCGGTGTTGATAAACTCGCCTACCTTCATGGCCAAATCACCCAAGATATTAATAAACTCAGTCAAACTAATTTTTTATGGACTGGGCACTGCAATGCCAAAGGCAAACTCTGGAGTGTTGCCAAACTTTTTGCATATCAAGAAAGTTACTACTTAGCCGCCTCTGCCGCTGAAGTTGCACAATCTCTAGCTGAGTTAAAAAAGTATGCGGTGTTTTCAAAAGTAGAAATACAGACTGATAACAACAAGCTAATTGGCCTTCTCGGTGATGATTTAACAGCAACATTAGCGGCATTAGAGATCCACTTTAATGAGCAAGACAGTGCATGTAATTTTAGTCATGGTAAAGCACTTAAATTAGCAGATAACCGTATATTGCTTATGGTTAATGCTGACTTTTCTCTGCCTGACGATGTTATTGCCTTAGAAAACGATGCACTTTGGCAACAACATAGTATTTTAGCTGGCGAGCCTGAGCTTAACGAAGAAGCACTCGGTGAATACGTACCGCAAATGGTTAACCTGCAAGCAATTAACGGAATAAGCTTTCGTAAAGGCTGCTACACAGGCCAAGAAACCGTTGCGAGAATGAAATACCTTGGTAAAAACAAACGTGCGATGTATATCGTATCAGGACACAGTGATGGTGAGCTCGCGGAGCCAGAGCTTGAAACCCAAATGGGTGAAAACTGGCGTCGTGCTGGTAAATTAATCAGCCAAGCCTACAATCAACAAAGTAAAACCTTATTTGGCCTTGTTGTGTTGCCAAACGACAGTGAACCTAGTCAGTTGCTGCGTGCAAAACATGCCCCAACGGTAGAGTTATCAATTCTTCCTCTACCCTACTCTCTCGAAGACGCATAAATAGGAGTGACTATGATCATTGCAGCAAACAAAGTGGTAAAAATGCATTATTCAGTAATGGATAACGACAAAAACTCTATCGATAACTCATTTGATGGCGAACCACTCATCTTTATCGTTGGTACCGGTTACCTAATTCAAGGGCTAGAAGATGCGTTACAAGGCAAACAAGCTGGCGATACTCTAAGTGTCACAGTGCCACCAGAGCAAGGCTATGGTGAGCGCCATGATGAACTAATGCAAGCTGTACCAAAATCGATGTTTGAAGGAATGGAAATTGAAGTTGGCATGCAATTTAGAGCCTCAACAGATGACGGCGACCAATCGGTAATGATCATTGATATTCAAGAAGATGAAGTGATTGTTGATGGTAATAACCCACTAGCTGGTATTACTCTAAACTTTGATGTAGAAATACTTGAAGTACGCGATGCAACAGCTGACGAACTAGCTCATGGGCATGTTCACGGTGCAGGCGGTTGTGGTCACGATCACTAATATCGACAGTATTACCGATATAAAAAAGCGCTACGGCGCTTTTTTTATATTGCCCAAATTATACGGCTTCAATTTCTTCAGGCTGGCTAATTTTATCAGCTAAAGCGGCTAATAACCCAGCTTGATCATTGGTCCCTAATCGATATTGGCTACCATCTTTTAAAGTTAACTGTACTGCACTAAAACCTGACACTGTGTATACCCAGCCATCATGTGTAATACGTAGGCCTATACCATGTCGAAAAGAGTTTTCTACAGCTTTAGCTTCCACGATATCCGCTAATTGTAATGTATCACCGAAGACCCCAGGACCAAAACCCCAACTTATCTGGCTGTCATCCACTTTAATCGTTAAACCATGGAATAAAAAACCCACCAGCACTAAAATCGCAGCAAATACCATTAACGGCATATCTGCACCAATTAAATACCACGCTAGACCTACAAAGCTGGCTATCCAGCTTAAAATTACAAAAATGAACAGTGCAAATTGCTTATGTTGATACATACTACTCTCTAAAAACTATAAACTAATGTCGCACTTAGCTCTGAGTCAAACTTTAATTTGTCGTCTTCCGGTTTGGAGTTATAACGATACAAATAGGCGAACTTTAGGGATACTGAGCCCATAACTTGACTTATTAATGAGGTTTCTGACTTTAATCGCGAGTTGAGCCCTGATAAAGATTGCTCAATACTTAAATCTTGATTAAAGCGAGTGCGTGTTGATACTGTACGCTCCCACTGCAAGGCTAGGCGTAATAAATAACCGGTTTTGGTTTCATCTTCATCCTCTTCGAGTTCGGCATCATCCTCTGCCACAGAGCGATATAAGCCAGGCCCAATATCAAAATCCACTTGGTTCTTCACACCTTGATATAAACGATTACCGTAACCGGCAGCTAACGTACTTTTGAAATCAAGACCACTGAATTCATCTTCTTCATAATCACCATATATAAAGAAGGAGGCATTTTTTTCCCCTACTTTATAATTGCCTTGAGCAGAGAGAAAAATACGGTTAGCAGACACTTCATCATTGCCTGTAGTGTCATTTCGATCACGCTTATATAAGCTGTCTATTTTAAATTGATTGCGCCACTTTTCGAGATCTTGATATAAATTACCTTTAAACTTCAAGCTCGTCGAATTGGTATTACCACGGCTAACAATAAAACCAAACTCAGTATCGCCGTATAAAAGCTCACCTTGGTGGATTTTATGGATCTCTTCATCCGAGAGTTGCCCATACTCATGGAAATCTTCAAAAGGATCAACGGCCCAAGCATTAACACTCAGCAAGCAGCTTATTAACAGTAATAACCTAATCACTGTACGCTCACTTGACTGATGCTTAAAACAGGGCGTCTTTCACACAAATACAACATCGATATTATTCGCTATCTTTCCACAAAATATGACAAAACGGGGCGTCTTTATCACGGCTGATCAAAATTTTCGCAAATAATATATCTTGATTGTCGAACTCAAGGCCAACCAAAACCTGTAGAAATAATTCCGGCTCTATTTCCAATGCCACAAAGTCATGCCATTGATCATCAGGTTCACCTTCTTCAATAAAGCCAAGCTCTTCACGGTGTTGATTAAAATCTTCAATATCTTGCTCGCTAAGGTTATCAGGGGCTAACTCTAGAAAGATATCGTAAGCTTGGTGTGTTACTTCTTCTTCGCTGTATAAACGTGGTCCTGTCATTGCCATAAACCTTTCATGCTGCTAATGCGAGATATAGTATCAAACCTCAGTAAATTTTTGACAAAAAAAAGCCAGGTTTCCCTGACTTTTTTTATATGGCGCGTATTTTACTCTTGTGTCGTCGCTGTACCTTTGACTTTTTCACGCATTAATTGCACCAAACTATAAAATAGCGGTACCAGTAAAGTGCCAAATATCGTCGCCGCTAACATACCAGCAAATACAGTGACACCCAGTGATACACGGCTTCCAGCTCCCGCACCAGTAGCAAATACTAATGGTAATATACCAAGCACAAATGATAATGCGGTCATTAGCACCGCACGAAACCTCATTTTAGCGGCACTAAGTGCCGCATCAAATATGCTCTTCCCCGCGAGGCGTTCTTCCATAGCAAACTCAACAATCAAAATTGCGGTTTTGGTCGACATGCCTATTAACAATACTAACCCCACCTGCGCATAAATATTATTCTCCATACCTAATACATAAAGCGCTAACATAGCACCAAACATCGCCAGTGGTATTGCCGCAATCACCGAAAACGGAATAGTCCAACTTTCATATTGCGCCACTAAGAATAAGTAAACAAAAATAACAGCTAAACCAAATAAGATTGGCGCCATATTCCCTGCTTCAATCTCTTGCTTTGATTGCCCAGCCCATTCAAAGATATAACCATTGGGAAGTTGCTCGGCAAGCTCTTGCATTGCTGCAATTGCATCGCCACTTGAAAAACCCGCCGCTGCCTGGCCACTGATACTGGCACTGCGATATAAGTTAAAGTGATTTAAGGTGGTTGGACCTAGGATTGGCTCAAGTTTAGCTAAGGTGGTGAGCGGCACCATAGCTCCCTCGTCATTGCGAACAAAATAATGCTGTAAGTCAGCTGGGTTTTTACGAAACTCGCTCTCAGCCTGTATTATAACTTTATAAGTACGGCTAAACTGATTGAAATCATTAATATATAGTGAACCCAGCTGAGCTTGCAGGGTTAAGAAAATATCACTTAACGCAACTCCTTGAGCTTTAGCTTTGTTTCGGTCTATTTCTAAAAAGTACTGCGGTACATTTGCTCTAAAGGTACTGTATACATTACTTAAGTTTGGATGCTGATTGGCTTCATAAACTAACCCATTAAGTACTTGTGCCAGCTCACTCGGATCACGCCCTTCACTGTCTTGCAAACGGAACTCAAATCCTGCACTTGCACCTAACCCTGGTATTGGTGGCGGGTTAAATACCATGATCTGTGCGTCAGGCATCGCCCACAGTTGCCCCATTAATCGACCAATCACTGACTTCAATCCGAGTTCGGGTGTCGTACGCTCTTCCCAATCTTTTAAAACAACAATACCAAGTGCATTATTAGAACCTGCGCCACCAAGTAATGAAAACCCCGATACGGCGATAAAATCAGTTGCCGCAGGCTCTTGTTTTACAATTTCCCCAATTTTATGCATCACACTCTGTGTGCGCCCTGAGGCCGCAGCATCTGGTAATTGTACATCGACAAATACAAAGCCTTGGTCTTCTGCTGGTACAAAGCCCGTTGGCACGCTTTTAGCGAGCCAACCTGCCGCAACAAAAATAACTAATACAAATATGGCCATCCGTGCAGAACGCTTTAAAATAAAGTGAATTATTTTACTGTAAACTGAGGTTGATTTAGTGATACCACTTTCAATAGGTGCCAACCACTTAATTGGTTTCATGGCTTTTTCATTTAGTAATAACGCACATAAAGCAGGGCTTAAAGTTAATGCATTCACCGACGAGATAAGTACCGCAAACGAGATTGTTACTGAAAACTGCTTATAAAGCTCACCGGTTATGCCCGGCATAAAACCGACCGGTACAAATACAGCTAACAACACTAAGGTAGTCGCAATAATAGGCCCTGTCACTTGCTCCATTGCTTTAGTTACCGCGTCTTTAATTGGTAGTTTTTCTTCTTTGAGGATCCGTTCAACATTCTCAACCACGATAATCGCGTCATCCACCACAATACCAATGGCAAGCACTAAACCAAATAAAGTAATTAAATTAATTGAGTAACCCATTGCCATCATAAACGCAAAAGTGCCCACTAAAGAAACGGGAATTGCAATGGTGGGAATTAGTGTCGCACGCCAGTTTTGTAAGAATAAAAACACGACTAACACAACCAAACCAACCGCTTGAAATAAGGTAATAACAACTTCTTCAATAGAGCGATTGATAAACTCTGTGGTGTCATAAGGAATTGAGTACTGCACACCATCAGGTAACTGTTTTGCGAGCTCTGCCATGGTTGCTTTTACATCACTGGCGACTTGCGTTGCATTAGCATCAGTTAACTGATAAATAACGATAAAGGCGGTATCTTGTTGATTTAACTTGGCGCTGGTGCTGTAGTCAGCAGAGCCAAGTTCAATACGGGCAATATCATTTAAACGTACAAAGTTACCGTCTTTATTGGCTCGAATAATAGTCTGACCAAATTCTTCTGGGGTTTTTAAGCGCCCTTTAGCTTGGATTGAATATTCAAATTGCTGACTTGGTAAGCTCGGCGCGGCGCCTAATTTCCCTGCCGCAACTATGGTATTTTGCTCTTGTAATGCAGCTTGTACTTCACCTACATTCAGCCCTAAAGCGGCCATTTTATCAGGGCGTAACCATAATCGCATCGAGTAAGTTTTCTCACCCATTACTTCAGCTGAGGCTACACCTGATATACGTCCTAGCGGCTCAGTTAAATAGTTAGTGGCATAGTTGCTTAAAAATATTGCATCGATATTTTGTTGATCAGAGTACAAATTAATACCGAGTAACATTGAACTGGACTTTTTCTTAACTGAAACGCCTTGGCGTGTTACTTCATTTGGTAAGCCGGGCTCTGCAAGTGCCACTCTATTTTGTACATTCACTTGCGCAATATCAGTATCAGTACCGACTTTAAAATACACGGTAATAGTCGCCGTCCCATTATTAGTAGAGCTGGACTCGATATACATCATATCTTCAACACCATTGACTTGCTCTTCAATGGGTCTGATCACCGACTCTTCAACAATTTGCGCACTCGCGCCAGGGTAAACAGCAGTTATTTGTACTTGTGGCGGGGTTATTTCGGGGTACATATTCACTGGTAGTAAAGCCATTGAAATCAAACCCGCAAGAGTTATCACAATGGAAATCACTAAAGCAAATTTAGGCCGCGCGATAAACGTTTTACTTATCATGTGGGCTCTCTTTAGCTTGCTGCATCTGTTTTGTTAGAAATAGTACCTGTGGTGTGATCAACTTTTTTCTCAACCGGTTTTACTTCAACCCCTTGGCGTACTTTTTGTAAGCCTTCAACAATTACTTGCTCACCTTCTTTGAGCCCAGACTCAACCACCCACATGGCGTTAATACGACGACCAAGCTTAACAATACGCGTTGCAACTTTATGATCTTTACCCACGACTAAGACAAATTTACCTTGCTGGTTTTCTTGTACTGCAGCTTGAGGAATAAGAGCTTGTTGTTTTTTATCTTTACTTTCAACAATCAATGTCACAAACAAGCCTGGCATTATGATATTTTGTGGGTTAGCAAAAGTCGCTCTTAGCTCTACCGTCCCTGTGCTGCGATCAATTTTAGTATCAGCAAAGTCAAGTCGCCCTTTTGAATCTAAACTTGAGTTATTAGGTAAGCGCAGCGATAAATCAATAGGCACATTTTGTGGGTTATTAGCACTATCTTGATGCTTTTGACGATAACTAATAAAATCGGCTTCTTCTACTTGAAAATTCACATAAATAGGATCAACATCGGTCAGTTCAGCCAATTCATTTGAAGCAGGCCCTACGATATTACCCACATCATAATTCACCTTACCGATACGTCCTGCAAACGGAGCTTTTATTTCCGTATAGCTTAGATTTAGCTTCGCTTTTTCAAGACTTGCTCGTGAAGAAATAACAGCCGCTGCAGCTTGATCATACTTAGTGGTTAATTTATCTAAATCAGATTGAGAGATAAACCCCTGTGAAGCCACTTCTTTACCACGCTTTAAATCACGGAATGCGCCATCTTGACCCGCAAGTTTACTCTTTAAATCCGCCTCTATTTCTGCAACAGATGATTGGTATTCGCTTGGATCTATTTTTAATAATAATTGCCCTTTTTCAACAAATGAGCCTTCATCAAAATGTCGCTCTATCAGCTCCCCCTCAACACGAGCGCGAATTTTAACTTCCTGATAAGCTTGTGTACGCGCAACAAACTCTCGATAATCCCCCACTTCTTGAGTCACCACATTAAACACAGAGACCGCCGGAGCAGGAGCCACTTGTTTTGTCGCATTGTCATCTGAGCAACCAGCTATATATGCAAGTAATGTTATACTCACAACGCCTTTTATAGCGAGTGACATGTAAGTTCCTAAAATGCTTGGCGTGAACCGTTTTAGCATGGTTTTTCTCCTTGGTAGGGTGCGCATCCTACCTTAATGATTGTTTGCAAAATGTGCTTAAACGCAACTTGCGTTAAGTGGCTATATTGATCGATAAGATAACAGTTAGTTCAGCTAAAAATATACACCACTTTGTAATCATTTGTGCGCCAAATTAACAATAAACGATGTTTTTATAGCTTATTTTTCAACTAACAAGCCATTCTTTACATCAATTCAAATAACTCGTAAGCTAATCTTAAACAGGTCTGAGGAGTTAGCATGATAAACTTTGAAAAACGACAATCGATTGCGTATGTAACATTATCCCGAAAGGATAAGCAGAACGCGTTAAACTTTGATATGTTCAAACAGCTCGCAACAATGATTAAGCTAATTAAAAAAGACGCCTGTATCCGTGCTGTTGTCATTCAAGGAGACGGAGAACATTTTTGTGCCGGATTGGATGTATCAGCCGTGATGAAAAGTCCTGCTAATATTGCCAAGCTGCTGTTTAAGTGGTTACCTGGGAACTGTAATTTAGCTCAGCAAGTTGTTCTTGGCTGGCAATCGTTAAGTGTGCCAGTATTTGCGGTAATTCAAGGTAACTGCTTTGGTGGCGGGCTACAAATAGCACTTGGCGCTGATTATCGTATTGTTCATCCAGATGCTCAATTAGCGATTATGGAAGCACGCTGGGGACTTTGTCCTGATATGGGGGCGAATGTGATTTTACCCAGCTTAATAAAACGTGATGATGCCATGTGGCTTGCCAGTCATGCCGCGCCTATCAGTGCAGATAAAGCATTGCAATTGGGCTTAATTACGCAAGTAAGTGATGACCCCTCACAGTGTTGTTTAGCAATGATAGACACCTTGTTAGCTCGCTCACCCGATACATTGGCGGCAATCAAGCGTGTTACCCAACAAAGTTTTAGCTCCTCAAAAAGACAAATTTTGGCCAAAGAAACAATTAGCCAAATTCGCTTACTAATGAATGGCAATACCAAAAAAGCCATTGCTATAGCAAAAGGCGCCGATAACATTGAGTATCACAATAGCAAACGCTGGTAACAAAACGCGCGTAATATGACGACTCAACAATAAGTCGCATAGTGTTAAGTAACAAAACATGGTGAAGTAATACCCAAACAGCTATGAGTCAATAATTAATGGACGTTAAAACATCTTTGCCCATCAAGCTTCTCCCTTATTTGATCAGCAGTACATTAATTGTAGGCTGCTTAGCCGTTGCCAAGCTGATAATGAATTGGTTGCAAGGCAGTTTCCCCGCCCCATTATTAGGTATGTTGATCTTACTTACACTGCTTTTAACCAAAACAGTAAAAGAGCAGCATATCGCACCATCAGCTAAACCACTGTTAAACTTTATGCCATTATTTTTTATCCCTGCGGGGGTCGGCTTTATCGAGCACCTTGAACTCATCAAACAACAATGGCAGTTCTTAACCGCAACACTTATTTTGGTACCGTTAACTAGCTTATTATTAATCGCTTTTGTGATTGGCTTATTTAAAGGACGCGCTGAGCATGGATGAGCTCGGATGGCTTAGTACCATCGTCATTATCACGTTATTTTTAGGGTTAAAAAAACTGAATGCAATCATTAAGAACCCTTTGCTTAAAGCGCTAACTAACCCAGTTTTGATGACGATTATGTTACTTGCTTTATTATTAATCAGTTGCTCACTACCCTACTCACAACTTGCAAACGATAGTCAATTATTAACTAGCCTGTTGGAGCCGGCAATTGTTGCACTTGCATTACCTCTATACCAACAATTTATACATATACGGAACAACCTAATACTCATTTTGATCAGTTGTAGTATAGGGATAATCAATGCCACCGTCATGGCAACGCTGCTCAGTGCCGCATTTGATGCTCCTCCGCAATTGGCGGCATCTGTTGCCGCTTTATCAGTCACAACACCGATTACATTATTAGTAACCGAATCACTCGGTGGGATCCCTTCTTTAGCAGCTACAATGGTCATTTTTATAGGTATACTCGGCGCATTATTTGCTTTGATGATCTTGCGGTTAGTGGGCGTTCACAATCACCAAGCACAAGGCGTTGCAATTGGCACCACTTTCCATGCCATTGGCACTGCAGCGGTCTTAACTGAGCCTCAAAAAATCAGCGCTTTTGCGTCCGTTGCTATGGCATTAAGTGCATTACTTACGGCATTAATTGTGCCGCTACTTTATCCATTTTTAAGTCAAGCTCTGCTATGATGATCTGTAATATTCTAATCGAACTATTTATGGCAAAGAGATGATCAGCACAGAAATTCAGCAAGTCGAAAAATACTACACCATGATCAGTGAGTACCTCGTTAAATACAGCATGCAGTTAGTGGGTGCATTGTTGATATTAGTTTTTGGCTTATGGGTCGCACAGAAAATCTCAAAAATGGTTGCCGCTTTAATGACGCGCAATAACATTGACGTGACGCTCACCAACTTTATCAGTAATGTTGTGAAAGTTTTACTGATCGTGATTTTTGTCATTATTGCGTTAGGTAAAATAGGCATAAGTGTTACCCCTTTTGTTGCCGCTATTGGTGCTGCTTCCTTAGGTGCAGGTTTAGCGTTACAAGGTATGCTATCAAACTATGGCGCTGGCTTAGCCATTATTGCTACTCGCCCCTTTATTGTTGGTGACACGATTGAAGTTAAAAATGTCAGTGGTCAAGTCAAGACTATCGAACTGGGCTATACCATTTTAATTAACGAAGAAAAAGTCGAAATAACCATTCCCAATAAACATATTGTTGGAGAAATACTGCATAACTCGTTTAACTATTCATTAGTCAAAGGGGAGATTGATATAGCCTACAATGCCAATGCAGAGCATGCCATCGAGCTTATTGAAAAGGTTTTAAAAGTACATGAGTTAGTTGCTGATGAACCTAATGCGCAAGTGGGTATTGAGCGCTTTGCACAAAGCGGTGTAACCATTAGCTATCGATACTGGGTGCCAACAACAAAAATTATCGAAACTAAGCTGGCAATAAATGGCGGTGTTTATAACGCAATTCAGGGGGCAGATATTGAAATTCCATTCCCGCAACGTGTTATTACTATTAATAATCAAGAACGTGATAGTTGACCCTGATAATCTTTGGGGTTTAATTTTCTGTGCCGGTGGCAGGTTATCTACACGAATGTAAACAAGATGCGATAATCAACTCAAATTAATAAGGGAGCAAATAGCTCCCTTATTAATTACGCTATTTTTTAAAACTTATAACGAACATTCGCCGACACCGTACGACGTTGCCCATAAAAGCAGTCGCCGCGCGCCAAACACGAAGTAATAACCGTTTTATCAGTGATATTTTGTGCCTGTAGACTCAGGCTATACTTCTCAAAGTCATACCCTATCATGGCATCAAATAGAGTAAAATCATCCGTCTTGATCGGATCATTCAGTACCACATTATCTATACTGACATAAGCACTACCATCAGAGGTTTCTCCTACATAACGAGCACCAAACCCCACCTTAAACCCATGCATATTCTCAGGTCGCCATGTTGTCCAAATTGAAGCTTGTTGTTCAGGTAAAGCAGCAAGTGTTGCGCCCTTTTCTCCTAGCGTATTACTTTGGCTCACATAACCATCGCTGTATGCATATGATGCATATACGTCAACACTTTGCCAGGCTAACTGCGCTTCAAGTTCAAGCCCTTTTACGGTAACTTCACCTTGCTGTACTTGGCCATTAGGATCAATAACGTTACTGTCTGTAGCTTGGTCTGCATTCAACGAGGTCGTACGGTTTTGCTCTACTATATGATACAACGCAGCCGTTAATAAATGCTCAGTTCCAGCGGGTTGATATTTAATACCAGCCTCGACTTGCTCACCTGTTTTTGGTACAAATGCATTACCAAACGCATCAGAACCTAATAAAGGTTCAAATGATTCACTGTAACTTGCGTATGGTGACACTCCACTATCAAATAAGTACATTAATCCAAGACGACCTGTTGTGGCATACTGTGATTCAGGCTCACCATTTTGTGGATTAGTGGTGGCTTTATCACGGCGCAATGCTGCTGATATGATCCATTGCTGCGCTATTTTCATACTATCTTGGATATATAAACCGGTTTGATAAGTTTTTGATGAATCATAATCAACAACATCTTCTAAGGTTGGTAAATTATCAACCTGTCCATATTCAGGGCTAAATAAGTCTAAAGTGCCGCCAACTCCATAAGCAGAGTCATTGTCAGTATAGGCATTTTGATAGTCAAGACCGACGACTATTGAGTGCTCTATATTGCCAGTTACCACATTGCCATGAAACTGTGCGTCACTTGCAATAGCACGTGAATCAGCAGAGCTAATATAAGCTACTCGGCTAACTGTTCGACCATCATCAAGGTACTTTGGTGGCCAACCATAAATAGTATGATAATCAGCATGACTGTCTGTATAACGCGCTGCTAATTTAAATTGCCAGTCGGTATTAATATTTTGTTCTAAAATAGCGGTAACTGACGCTTGCTCAGTATCATAACGGTCAAAACCTGGTTCAGAAACAAATCGATTTGAAGGTATTTGACCGTTTTCATTTTCCAAAATCGTTCCCGAGTGAGGTAAAAAGGAGGTGCTTGTACCAGACTCATTTTTTTGCCAATTGGTTAACAGGGTTATTTTAGTATCTTGTGCGGCGTACCAAGTAAGTGATGGAGAAAACACCATGCTATTATCCGGGACATAATCTGTTTGCGTGTCACTATCACGCCATAAGCCAACAACCCGTCCCTGTAATGACGCATCATCATTTAATGCACCTGTAATATCACCTGCAACTTGCTTACGAGAGTAATTACCCACTTGCCCCCAAAGCTGCCCTGACGTTTCAGCTTCTGGCTTTTTACTCACTAAGTTAACAATTCCACCAATTGAGCCTTGTCCATAAAGCACCGAACTTGGGCCTTTGAGAATTTCAATTTGTGATAAAGCATACGGGTTTGTACGAACATTATTGTAATAGCCATATAATGACTTTAAACCATCAAGATATTGCACCGGCGACACACCACGAATGACAGACCAATCACCACGTGTATCAACACCATAGGGACCATTATACAGACCTGCAACATAGCCGATTGCATCCTGAACGGTTAGTGCACCTAAATCTTCAATACGTTCTTGCGTTAAAACAGACACAGATAGTGGAGTTTCAATGATTGGCACATCTGATTTTGCACCAGACGCACTCATATATGAAATTAGACCCCGCTGGCTTTTGACCGTAATAACCTCTAAATCTTGATCTTCTTTCGTGATTACTTCATCGCGTGCGATAACTGTCGATGCATTAAAAAGTGTATATAAAGTCAGCGACAATACACTTAATCGCGTAGTTATTCTGTTTAACTGCATTACTATCTCTTAGTCGTAAATTGAAATTGCCTATAGTTTAATAGTACAATTACTCAAATACAATGGTAATGATAATAAATATCATTTAAATAGAGTTTAAAGATGGCAAAAATTAGCAAGCGGTTTTGGTTTCAATTACATGGGTGGTTCTCGTTACCTGTGTGGGTATTGTTCTGTTTTATTTGTTTAACTGGCACTATTTCAGTGATCAGTCATGAGCTAACATGGCTAACAAACTCACACGCGCGCGCTAGTAACCCTGACAACTTACCTGAGAAATCTAAACAATCGCTGATTAATAGCTTAACCAGTGAATACCCAACTGCTGATGTGATGAGTGTTGTTAGTTACGAACCTTATTTAGTTAATGCCATTATTTTTACTGATACCGATAAGCCATACGCAACAGCCTATGTAAATCAATACACAGGTGAAATACAAGCCATAAATCAAACAACATCGTTTATTGAATTCATGCGCACTTTACACGGCTGGTTATATTTTCCATGGCAAGCGGGCTATAGTGTAGGCTACTACCTAGTGAGCGCTATGGCATTAGTGATCTTCGGTGCCTTGGCAACTGGCTTAATAATCTATAAAAACTTCTGGCGTGCCTTTACTCAGCCAAAAATACGCTTTGGGCAAGGTAGTAAAACATTGCTAAAAGACTTACACACTGTGGCAGGTGTTTGGTCTATTTGGTTTATGGCGATTATGAGCTTAACTGGGCTTTGGTACTTAACTCAAGCCATTATGTGGCATAACGAGATCGATATTGAAGAGCATGCGCCGATAGTAAACGAAGTTCAATTACCTAGCTCTAAAAACACACAAGCAATTGATTTAAATAGTGCTATTACAATAACTAAAAACCAGTTTAGCGAATTTACTCCGACTTACATCATGCTTCCTGAACACAACCGCGGTATGTATAGCATCATGGGGGCTGGCGATACGGTTTTTTATGATGGCTATTCATATTCTACATCTGTGAACCCTTGGACAGGCGAGATCGCAGCTAGCAAAAGTCCTGAAACCATGAGCACATTACAAACATTGTCACATATCGCAGATCCGTTACATTACGGCACAATTGGTGGTATTTGGACCAAAGTAATTTGGTTCCTTTTTGGCGTAATTTTAACGGGCATGTCTGTTACTGGCTTTATGATGTATTCAAAAAAGCTGGTTAAAGTGAAAAAGCCAAGCTCTGTCACACTGAATAATACTGCGGAGACAAACTAATGGCACGTTTACAACAAACCTGGTGGCAAGGTAACAAGTATTTACTTAATGCACTGATCCTGGTGTTGCCTTGTATCTATATTTATCAAGCGTTAAACCCTACTTTTCCTGAGCTATGGCAAGAACACACTGTAGGTGAGTTTAAAATAGCCCCTATGCCATTAAATATGGAACAACCATATTCGCATCATAACGAATATGTAAAAGACTTCTTTTTAGCATTTAACCAAGGTGAAATCAGTAATATTCGCCAAGCTTATTTAAATATAGGCCCGTATCCTTTGCCGCTAACTGAGTTAGTAAAGGGTGATGAAGGTATTATGCACGGCACCAATCATGGACAACACGCCCATGCTATAGCACCGTCAAGTATCAGCAAGGACGATAAGCTTTGGATCACCATTCAAACTTGGCAAGGTGAAGAACTCATTCAACACTGGGCGATCCCAAACCAATTAATACCGTAAACTATTCGCTTGGGGCACCTTGCCCTAAGCCTCTCCCTTCTTAGTGTGCTACTTAAAGTGTGCTCTCGTTTATAAAAACCAGCTTAAATCATTAGTTCATTAACTTTTATTGAACATTACAAAACAAACCCTTTACAAATATATTAATATAATAAAGTATTACAATTTATAAAGGCTAATTATCTGCCTTCGCTAATAATCTAATCCACACACAATAATTTGGAGACACTATGATATTTTCTAATAAAGTGATAGCCACTGCATGTATAGCTGTTGGTTTTTGTGCTAATAGTGCTTATGCAATTGATAACGGTGTTTACACTATTGAATCAAAATACAGCGCCAAACTTGTCGAAGTTAGTAGCGCACAAACCAATGATGGCGCAAATATAAGCCAGTGGACTGCAAATCAACATAATACTCAACGTTGGATCATTACCAATGTTGGAGGTAATAATTACTCTGTGATCAACTTAAACAGTGGTAAAGCGATGGAAGTGTACGACTGGGCCATAGCTGATGGTGCAAATGTCGCACAATATGAATATTCTGCAGTGGCTACACAACATTGGCAAATCAATGACAATGGCAACGGTTACGTGAGTTTCATTAATGCCAATAGCGGCAAAGCGCTCGATTTGTATGAGTTTAACGGTAGCGATGGCGCTAATATTAGTCAATGGACCTACAACGGCAGTGATGCTCAGCTTTGGCAACTCAATAAGCTGGCAAACGTAGAGTCTGCCCCGTTTGATCCTTCAACCACCAATGGTGCAACAAATCATTGGCCATTAACAGGTAGTTTAGTGACTCATGATCCGACCATTAGTTACGAAAATGGCACTTGGTGGATTTTTCAAACCGGGCCTGGCATTGCCGGAAAATGGTCAGATAATGGAGTTA
Source organism: Pseudoalteromonas sp. S1727 (assembly GCF_005886375.1). NCBI lineage: Bacteria > Pseudomonadati > Pseudomonadota > Gammaproteobacteria > Alteromonadales > Pseudoalteromonadaceae > Pseudoalteromonas > Pseudoalteromonas sp. S1727. The sequence goes on along the minus strand of NZ_PNDT01000024.1, from coordinate 30,075 downwards.
CTTGGAATGATGCAGCAGCGATTTTCCCTAATGGTTTAAATTGGTGGTCTAACTATGTGCCTGAGCATGATGGCATCGATGTCTGGGCACCAGAGCTGAAAAGCTATAATGGCCGTAGTTGGCTTTACTATGCCGTATCCACCTTTGGTTCACGGGTTTCAGCTATTGGTTTAACGTCAGCCACTAGCGTGTCAGCCGGTAACTGGCGAGATGATGGTTTAGTTATTAATACCACCAACAGCAATAACTACAATGCCATTGACCCTGATCTCGTCATCGCTAAAGATGGCGCCCCTTGGTTAGTCTTCGGTTCATGGAATTCAGGCATCAAATTAATGCGTATTAATCCGATCACCATGAAACCATTTGGTGAGCTCTATTCATTAGCTAGTCGCTCTGGTGGGATTGAAGCACCAACTATTATTTATCGTCAAGGTTATTACTATTTATTTGTCTCCGTGGGTAAATGCTGCGCGGGAACCGACAGTACCTACCGTATCGCATATGGCCGTGCCAGTGATATCCGCGGCCCTTACTTAGATAAAAATGGCAACAACATGCTCTCTGCTGGCGGCAGTATTTTAGATGCTGGTAACAATCAATGGGTCGGCCCAGGTGGGCAAGATATCCTAAATACTGATGTGATGGTTCGCCATGCTTATGACGGCGGTGACAACGGTGTGCCAAAGTTACTGATCAGTACGCTTAATTGGGACTCAAATGGTTGGCCAAAATATTAAATAACCTTGTTAGCTTTTCATCAAGCTTATTTACGCGCTTGATGAAAAGCTGTTAACAGCCAAACCTGTTTGCGCACTGTTAAAATCATTCATAAGCAGTTAATTGCTGAAATGTTTCCATCGTACACAATTGCCTAATTGCACTTAATTAGTGTAGCGTAGGCGAGTTGGTCTAGGTTAATGGGGAATACATGCAAAGCAAACAACGAAATGTTATCAAGTATATTGCCATACTTATACTAATAGTGCTTTGTTGGTTAGAGCAATTTAATAGCTATATAATGGCTTTTCTTGATCAAGCTTTAGTCCAAGCCTCACTCGTGTACGCTTCTGCTCGCAGCGTAAACGGGATTATTTCGTTACTGCAATCGGCCGAAGTGGGCATCGGCATAGCCAGCATTGCGCCTGCACAATTACTTGATCCCGTTAACGATTTAGCCGAATACATTGCCGATGCAATGCGTATGTCATTAGGTTCATTATTTATCCAACGAATATTATTTAGCATCTCTTCAGGTGTCTTTTTCAGTAGCCTATTCACCGCCAGTGCTATTGGTTATCTACTCTGTGATTACTTTGGCTATTTTAAACAGCTCACAAGCAAACTACTCGCCAGTCTTGTTTTAGTGCGGTTTTTAATCCCACTGGTGGTGCTCACCACAGGTCTTGCCAGCCAAGCGTTTTTAGATGAAGAGATTAACTCTCAAAATCAATATGTTGAAAACACCGTTGACACGCTCAGTGCCAAAGCCAACACAACCTCAGCGTTATCAGCGCAGTTAAGCGCAAAAATTAATAGCCAAAAGCAAAGTAGCCTCGATGAACTGGAACTCATTGCTGTTCAACAACAGCAATTAAAGGCAATTATTACCGACAATAAACAACAACTTGATGAATTAGATAAACAAATTGAGGCTATTCAAACAACCCGTAGTTTAACCGAAAAACTCACCTTAACAGAGCTGCCACAAGCCAAACCATTATTAAAAAAACAGCGCGATCTAAGGCAACAGCAAGCGTCGCTCAACAACCAATTAGCGGCATTACATCTACAAAAAAATCAACAGCTGCAATTGTTACATGATTATAATGATCAACTAACGGGTAACTCGGGGAATTTAATTAGCAAAGTTGTTGATACTGTTAGCACTGGTATTGCTGAAATGGCCGATTCGTTGGAAGGGTTATTTATTGAATTTTTAAACCTTGTGTCGCTGCTGATCATCAAATTATTTTTAATGCCTTTACTATTTTTATACTTATTTTGTAAGGCGTTTAAAGCTATTTGGCAACGCTCTGTATTACAGGCTTTAGCACAACTAAAATCACAAATAACCACCACTATCACAGACAAATAATGGCTTAGGGTCAAATCAGCTCACCCTGTATTTTATAGATCAAAGAGTCAATAACAACTCAAAACGCTAAATATAAATAAAATTAAAACAATGAGTTATATTATTTAAAGTGATACCTAGATAAAAATAATCAATTTAACCTTTGTGGTAAAAGTCTTAATTTTGTCACGGCTTTGTCATAAAAGTTATTTAGCTTGCACCGCATATCTGGCTAACTTAGGACTTACTTGTGCCAACACTTAAACCACTGGCTTATGCACTGAGCATAATTACATTCACAGCAACATTAGGCGCTTGCAGCAACCAAAATGTGCAACCCTCTGCGTCAGAGCACACTGCGCTCAAACTAAATAGCACGCCATTTTGGCAACAAAATAATATTCAAGGCTCGCAAGCCGCTTGGCTTGTTGACGACTCATGGTTACTCGCGAGTGAGAGTCAGGGCCTAATTATCGTTTCAAAAAATGGCCAACACAGTGACATTATTAAGTCAGGTAATTTTGAAACATTATCAGTACGCACTATTGCTGAGAACACGTTTTTAGTGGCCAGTATAGATAACGAGCATGATCACGTTGCAATGTTCAAACTAACAAATACTAATGGTAATTGGCAACTTACAACACACTCTGCCATTATCACCCCACAGGCAAAACCTGAAGCAGTATGCCTATTTAACAACCTCAATACTGGCAGTATTTCAGCATTTGTTGCCGATGTACGAGGTTTAATGACAGAAACCTTAGTGTACAATTTTGTCACAGGCAAAGCTCCAAACATTGCAGTACGTGAGTTTGCAGCGGTCAATGAAGCTGCTGGCTGTACAGTTAATGATAAAAATCAACAACTATTTATTAGTGAAGAAGAACTGGGGATTTGGCAAATGAATGCCAATGCAGAGTCAACGGCAGCTAAGCACCCTGTAGCCATGGTTACGCCATTTGGAGAGCTTGCCAGTGGTATTGGTGGATTAACCACCAGTGCTGATGGCAGCTTATGGTTTACCACCAGCAACGACAATAGCTTATACCGATACAATACCGAGCATAACTTGCAACAAAAATGGCAGCTAGCTGGCGATCACAGTATTGGTTCAGTGGCCGTGACAAATGACGTAGCCGGTACGCAAGCTATTATGTACGATGACGAAACTGGCGCGTACCTCAGCAGCCAACTAGTGCTAGAGCCACTTAGTAGCGCTTCATCATCACCGAGCAGCGTGACTAAAACAGCACATGTATATGCAAACCTACAAACTGCGCCAGTTGCGGCCTTTGGCGATGCCGCTGACGACCCCGCCATTTGGGTGCACCCAACAGATACCAGCAAAAGTCTGATCCTAGGGACCGATAAACGCCGCGGCCTTATGGTATACAACTTAGCGGGTGAGCAAACGCAAGCGTTGGAAGTGGGTAGAGTTAACAATGTTGATGTTCGCCAAAATCGTCGCATCAATAATCCTACTAATACCTTAATAGCAGCAAGTAACCGCAGTGAAAATAGCATTAGTTTATTCACCGTCGATCTACAAAATAACGTGCAACTGCTAGGCAGCGTAGCAACAAATTTAACTGAAATTTATGGTTTATGTATGTACTCTTCTCACTCTGGGAATTACGTATTTGTTAATGATAAATCAGGGCTATACCAGCAATATAAAATTACCAACCAACAACAAAAAGTGGCCGGTGAACTGGTGCGTGAATTTAATCTACCTAGTCAGCCTGAGGGCTGCAGTAGTGACGATAAGAATGGCGAACTTTTTGCCGGTGAAGAAGACGCTGGAATTTGGTTTATCAGTGCTGAGCCCGATACAAAACAGCAACCCATTTTACTGCAATCAATTAATGAAATGTTGATTGATGATGTCGAAGGGATGGAAATTTATCAAGGTACTAATGAGCGTTTACTCGTGGTATCAAGCCAAGGTGATAATAGCTATGTGGTATATAGGATAAACAAAGGTGAACATCACCCGACACTAGAATTTACCAGCAAATTTAATATTATTGCCAATTTAGCTCACGGCATTGATGGCGTGTCAGAAACGGATGGCTTAACAGTAACCGCTAAGCCTCTGCCAGGTTACCCACAAGGCGTGTTAATTGTGCAAGATGGCTATAACCGTATGCCTCAACAACCGCAGAATTTTAAACTGGTTGATTGGCGCCAGATACAAAACCTGAAATAAAAGTCGCCACTCAAGCCTTGTTATTGCCGCTTTTAGGCGGCTATAGCAAGGTTGTTATCCACCAAATAAGTAACACTAATAGCGTTAAGCCAATCACCGCTTTGGTTTTATGTTTTTTAATAACCCGCTCTGCTTGATTACCCGCAAAGTAAACCACCAACGCCAACCCAAAGTAGCGGATTGAACGCGCGATAGTCGTGGCAATTAAAAACATCACAAGTGAATATTTAGTCGCACCTGCAGCAAGCATGGCAATTTGAAAGGGGATGGGCACGATCCCTAACGTGATCACAAACCAAAAGCCTTGTGCCTGCATTTGCTGTTTTACTTGTTCAAACTGTTCAGGATTTGAAAAAGTATTAATTACCCAATCTCCAACCGCATCAAATAAATAATAACCCAGTGCATAACCAAATAGCGCACCAATGATACAGCCGACTGTCGCCATTAAGGCGATTAACCACAGCTTTTCACGGCGAGCTTGCATTAAAGGCACTAACACCGCTTCAAGTGGGATAGGAACGATTGTTGATTCTAAAAATGAAGCCGCTGTTATGCTGGTAAGCATATGTTTTGAATCAATCAATTGTCGCGTTTTCTGCTTTAAACGCTTAAAAACAGTCATGGTAATCCTTTAGAAAATAAATTCATAATATCAATACACTGCAAGCTCAATACCAACCGCTTCAGTGAAATAAAGGCATTGTTTAATAATGATTTTTCTTAAAAAAGTTAATTAATTGGCCGGCTTGTCTGAATGAGGCTGTAAAAATCCCAGTCAAAATTGTAAATTTTACTGTAATCAATAGCTTAGATATTAAGCAAGGTTATATTGGTCTCGCCCACTGTTTTTAGCTTTATATAACGCCTGATCAGCACGCTTAACGACCTCAGTAAGCGATTCGTTGGCAGTCTTAAACGACACCCCAATACTCACTGTAACCTTACGTTGCTTATTCAACTCTATAGTTCGTGCAATTGCGAGTAACTGCTGGCTAAGCTCGATGGCAAATTGCTGATCATCGCCGGGCACAAATACGGCAAACTCCTCACCTCCTAAGCGAGCAAACACACATTCTTGACTAAATGCCTTGCTATATAATGCCGCCAGTTCAGTCAGAACCTTATCGCCCACATCATGACCAAATTCATCGTTAATCGATTTAAAAAAATCGATATCAATAATTATCAGGGTAAATCGCTGAGTTTGCACCTGCTGCATATGTTGATAAAAAAAGCGTCGATTAGCTATTTTAGTTAGATAATCTGTGGTCAACTCTTTTGATAAGCGTTGCTGAGTGCGCTTTAAATCCGCCATTGTTAGCTTTAAACCATAACAGGTAAGCAACATGCCCGCAGTACGCAAAATATCTTCAACATAAATACCAATAAATAATGGCTGAGTTAAAATTTCATCAAGAAGATCAAAAGTTAATCCTGCTGTCCAAAGCGTCAAACCGAGACTCAAGTGGACATAAGCAGTCGTCGACAAATTGGCTTTTTGTACGATCACAAAAATAGCCACCACAATTAAAAAGTTAATAGCGTCAGTAAGTACACCGTTTAAAAATATATGCTCATCAAGATCAGGTAAAAAAATACAATATAAAACAACAATCAATACCAGTGACAATATAAACATCGACGCAAACGCTCGGTGTAGCCACTTTCTCTCAAGCTGCTGATTAAATTCATTTTCACAGTATGCCATACGCGATTATCACTGCTTAAATTATCACTTAATAACTAACCTTAGCACAAACACATGAACCTATACTGCAGCTAATGCATCACGCGTGTATTTAATAACTTAGTCACCACGATAGAAAAATTTTGACACCTGTGTTCCTAACTGTCGTTTAGAGCAACTTACTGTGCAGCCATGTTTTGCCTTACTCAATCAGGGTAAGGCTAATCTTCGTCAGGTGCTTGTGCAGCCTTTATTCGCGCTTGGTTCTCTTGCATTTGCTCAAATGCCGCTTTGATTTCATCAAGTACTGAGTCTACATTAGCGGCAGTATGATCATCTGCGATATCACCATAAAGCACGGTTTCAGGAGTTAATTCACCCGCTTGGTACAAAGCCCACATTTCTTCACCAAAACGGGTATCGAGTATTTCTGGTGCGTACTGTCCGTAATACAAACGCATATTACGTACGTCACGTAAAAACATCTCGTGGGCATTATTATTCGCCGCCGCATTAACCGCTTGCGGTAAATCAATCACAACTGGACCGTAACTGTCGACTAACACATTAAATTCAGACAAATCACCATGCACAATCCCAGCACAGAGCATCAAGCGAATGTAATGAATCATAGTGGCGTGATCTTCGATGGCCTGCTCTGCAGTTAAACTGACATCGTTTAAACGCGGTGCAACATCACCTTCATTATCGGTCACTAAGTCCATGATCAGTACACCATCATAACAACCATAAGGCTGCGGTACTTTTACACCAACCCGAGCCAGCGTGAACAGCGCATCTACCTCTGCATTTTGCCAGACGTTCTCTTGTTCTTTACGCCCAAACTTCGAGCCTTTCTCCATCGCCCGACCACGACGGCTATTACGTACTTTACGCCCCTCTTGGTATTTTACGGCTTGTTTGAAGCTGCGATGCTGCACATCTTTATAGACTTTTGCACAGCGAATGTCATTGCCGCAACGGACAACATAAACCGACGCTTCTTTACCACTCATTAACTGGCTGATGACTTCATCAACGATACCGTCTTCGATTAACGGTAGGATCTGTTTTGGCGTTTTCATAACACGTTTATACCGAACTTAGGCATACCTTTTAATCTTCTCGCACACTATTTTATTTGACAGGCCCTTACGTTAAAGCAAAAGCACATGAAAACCAATGCTAATAAACACACTATCGAATTTATCAAACTGGTTAAATAACAAAAAACTTGACTAAATCAGCTAAATCCACAAACTGCGAGGTTAACAGCCTAAATTATACTTACTTTATATGAATTCAGAAATACGCTACCACTTCCAATCAGCTCAAATAGCAAATCGTTTTTTAAACGAATTAAAACACTGGCCTATCGCTCGGGTGAAAACAAAACTGCTTAATGGTGGCTTTGATGTAAAAGTAAGTTATCAATTTGATGGTGAAGGGTTTGACTACACGTGTGCTGAACTTGATGACTTAGCCGCAAAACATGGCGGCGAAGAAGTCAGCTAACTTTTGTTCAGTCACTGCGATTAATTTTGTTTGTTGTGCAGACAGCAATATACATTGTCAGCGCTCTCAGCTATGTTATTAAAAAACTAAATCATCAATAACATAAGGTACTGCAATGAATAACCCACATTCAGATCATATTCCTCAAGAAGCGTTTGATTGGTACGACGAATACGCCCATGGCAAAATGGACCGACGTACCTTTATGAAAAAACTAGGTGGCTTAGTCGCACTTGGTTACTCCATGACCGTACTCACTTCAGCACTATTACCTAATTACGCCCTCGCCGAACAAGTCTCATTTAATGACGAAGCAATCAAAGCCACTTACCAAACCTTTGATTCACCCGATGGCCACAGTAAAGGCCAAGGTTACTTGGTCATACCTACGGGCCTTACAGGTAAACGTCCCGTGGTACTAGTGATCCACGAGAACCGTGGCTTAAATCCATACATTAAAGATGTTGCCCGCCGTTTAGCTAAAGCGGGCTTTATTGCTTTTGCACCCGATGCACTATACCCACTTGGGGGTTACCCTGGCAATGATGATGAAGGGCGAGCAATACAACGCTCTATGGACAAAGAAAAAATTCAAAATGATTTTGTCGCGGCCGCTAACTATTTAAAATCACACCCAAACAGTAATGGTAAACTCGGCGCTGTTGGCTTTTGTTTTGGTGGCTATATTGTCAATTATTTAGCGGCTGTGGAATCAACCTTATTAAATGCCGGCGTACCTTTTTACGGCACTCCTGCCAGCGAAGCACTGCGCAAAAATATAAAAGCTCCGTTGGTAATTCAACTTGCAGAGCTCGATGAGCGGGTAAATGCAACATGGCCTGATTATGAGCGTGACTTAAAAAGCCTCGGTGTAGATTACCAAATGCACATTTATCCCAAAACTAACCATGGTTTTCATAACGATTCAACGGGTCGTTACGATAAAGAAAACGCTGAACTTGCTTGGCAACGAACACTGGCATTTTTTAACGAAAAACTCGTATAACTTCAGTGCAGTGTTTAGTAACATAGCTAATAACAAGCTAAGCACTGCCACTTTCTCACTAAACTCATTTAAGAAATCACCGCCCTCATGAGCACATTTTTCCTGTTAAAATACCTGACATTTTTTTTCGGTTGCATGAGTTGTTTTATTCTTCATACTCAGTTTGCTATTCCTGCTGTTATTGCATCCTGTTTAACTGGCCTCGTTGGTAGCTTTATTCCTTTTCCCAAGCAGTATGAATCTCACCCTTACGCAGCTATTTATGCAGGAAGTTTTGCAGGTATGTGCTCTCAAGGTTTGATCAGTAGTTACTGGGAACTTGCCATTATTTCTTTCATTGGCGCTACGTTATATGTACTGACTAGGAAAATGTTTACTGGCTTTGGTGGGAAACTAGGCAGTATTGCCTTTATCAGCGTTGCTTTATTTGTCCTTGCGAAAGGGATTGTACTATGAATTTAGCATCGATTTTATTGGCTTTACTAGGCGCATTCTCGACTTTTTATTTGGCGAGACATCATCGTCTGGGTGCTATTAGAGCCTCTGCCATTTTGTCTATCCTTACTTACCTTATACTCCTGCCGACTGATTTTAACGCAGAGCTATACAGCACCCTCTTTTTTGGTGGCTCTTTTATTGGCATGAGTGCGCCAAAACGCTTTGGTATCTATACCCTATTTTCATCCAGCATTATGTTTGCAATGCTATTTGAAAACTTAATTCCGTATTTTAATAACTTTGGTGGCGCTTTAGGCGTCAGTGCATTTTTATCTGTATGTATTTGCCAAGTGGCAATTATACTTGGCGCGCCACGCAGTAAAAAGCACCACTAATCGTATTGATAAACTAAGGTGATTTAACGGGGATTAACCTTTACGCGTCTTCTTCTTTGCTAATTAAATCAGCCATACGTTGGCTTATTTCGTCTTCGCTAAGATCTTCTTTATGGGTGCCAATAGTCCAAACATGGCCAAATGGATCTTGTAATGTACCTGCTCTATCTCCGTAAAACTGATCGTGTACAGGGCGAATTTCTGTAGCGCCTCCTGCAATCGCGTTAGCAAACACGCTATCTACATCCTCAACGTACAACATTAAACTAACCGGTGTCCCCCCTAATTCATCAGGGCTTTTAAAATGTACCTCTGGGCACATATCTGAAAGCATAATATGCGAGTCACCTATTTTAATCTCCGCATGGGCAATACCGCCATCAGGTAAAGGCATTTGCATAATAAGCTGAGCATTGAATACCTGCACATAATACTCTATTGCTTTCGCTGCACCGTTAATTATCAAATAAGGAGTTATTGCATGATACCCCTTTGGAATAGCTGAAACCGTCATTTTATTCTCCAAATGTGTGTTCTTGCTCATAAAGATAGTCGATCTTAGCTGAAAGTCAGCTTTATAAAGTAATAATCGAGACATTCAGTTACTGATCAAAACAATCGCAATAACGATTGCCCCTTTAAAAATAAAATTTCCCCCCAAGGTCTATGTGTACTGTAAGCAATTTAACTAGTTGATAAGGAGTTATGTATGAGTAAGACATTAATCATAGGCGCGAGTGGTCAAATTGGTAAATTAACAACGCAATTACTACTTAATGATCAGCAGCATGTGGTCGCACTGGTACGTGATAAAAACAAACTAAGCGAGTTAAACAGCCCTTACTTAACAGTGCTTGAGCAAGATCTTGAAGGGGACTTTAATCAAGCATTTACAGATTGTGATAAGGTTATTTTTGTAGCTGGCTCGGGCGGTAACACCGGTGCAGATAAAACCTTATTAATTGATTTATGGGCCGCAGTCAAAGCCGTTGACTATGCAAAGCAACATACTATTAAACACTTTATTATGGTCAGCTCAATCGGTGCAAATGACCCAGATGCGATTGAAAGTGACATAAAGCCTTACTTAGTTGCAAAGCATATGGCTGACGAACACTTAATCAATAGTGGCTTAAATTATACGATTGTACGCCCTGGTACACTTACTAACGACAGTGCCTCATTAAAAATTACCACACAACGACCCAGTGACCGTAAAGAGGCCAAAATTAGCCGAGGAAATGTTGCCAATGCATTATTACAAGTAGCTAAAAATGCCCCGAGTGAGAATCAAATTTTTGAATTATTTGATATGAACTAACTCCAAGCAGTGTAGATCGGGGCGTGTATACATGCTCCGATCTAAGCCCAAATTAAACTTCTGCGTTTTTCGCATACCTGCAATTGAAGCTACATTTACTTACAAAACATTACATTTTTAAGGTACAAAAATAGACGTGTCTCTCTAAACTAATTAGTAACTAACACATAAAAGGACTTAGTTATGCTAACTAGAATGCTCTGTATTGTAACCTTATCAAGTTTTATTAGTGCGTGTGATTCTGAAGATCTCGAAACTGCTAATTTTGGTTCTTCACTTTATAAAAATGATTACACGCTAATCAACGCGACGAATAGCGAAATTGATTTCCACATGGCAAATACCGAAATTGCAGGCGATGAACGAGACGTAAGCAGTAATAAGTACTATATTGAAACCCTAGCCAGTGGTGATGAGCCAACAACCATCCGCCACGAACATAATGTGGGCTATAAAATTTCTTTTTATGTGCAAGAGCACAGTAAAGCTAGCCGCCACCACAAAAAGCAATTTAAGGTAAAAAACGATCAGGATTATCATTTCATTGCTTGGCAAGAGCAAGATGCCTTGCGCTTAAGCTTAATGAAAAACCAAACAAACAATAAACCTGACTTTTTTGCAGTGAGATTTTTAGCCACAGAATCAATGACACTTATAGTGAACAAACAACCACTCATCATGGCCAAAGGAGAGATAAGCCTATGGCGCCATGTTGACGACTGTAATGATGATATTAAAATTAATGATGAAACACTCTCAATTTGTCACACATCTTATGGTAACTCTTATACATTCGTGATCGATAAAAGCGGCATTAAAGCAACCATTAACGAATGATAAACCTCGCATTAGTGATGTAAAACATACCTACATTTTTAAATAAAAATCCTTACACAGGGCAATATACTCATCACTATATTGCCCAGCTTCACCATGAATCGTTAAATGGGTCAGCTCACATGAACGAGCCTGATAGGCAAAACACATTAAGCTGCGACTTGGCGCTTTTGCTTTTGTTGTATTCACCAAACAATGGCGTACTAAATGCAAATCTTGCAGTTGTGCTTGTGTTATAAATTGCTGTGCTTCTGGACATGGTAAAATTACATTTAGAAATGACTTTTCATGGCTAAGTCGTTTAAATGCGCTGATAAGCTCACTAAAACTCAAACTATCAGTATGGCGTGCTGTATTACGCGCTTGATCATCCCCTTTTAAACTGGCATTAAAATACGGAGGATTACTGATCACTACATCAAACTCAGTAATGCTGTTTACTTGCTGAATAGCTTTTTGCACCAGTGCAATATCGGGCCATGGACTATTGGCAAAGTTTTGCTGCGCATCAGCACACGCATTCTCATCAATTTCAACAGCACTAACGGCCATGCAGGGCTTGCGTTGCTTACACATTAATGCCAATAAGCCTGTTCCCGTGCCAACATCCAGCAACCGCTGTGCAGTGACTAAATCAGCCCAAGCGCCCAGTAAAATACCGTCCGTCGAGACCTTCATCGCGCTGCGCGTTTGCGCCACTTTAAATTGTTTAAACACAAAGCCTGACATTTTTTCACCTTTTCATTCACCAACTGGCGGATAGCGCGTATAATTAACGGCAATTGTCCTCTATTTTTGACACTCTATGCAATTTTCTGATTTTGATATTGATAACAAGCTACTGCAAGCCGTTGCTAAAATGGGTTACGAAACCCCAACGAGCATCCAACAACAAGCTATTCCTGAAGCGCTGCAAGGGCGAGACATTTTAGCTTCTGCACCTACCGGTACTGGTAAAACAGCTGCATTTTTGATCCCAGCTATTCAATACCTACTTGATTTTCCACGTCGGGAGCCAGGCTTCGCCCGCGTTTTGATCATGACGCCAACCCGTGAGTTAGCTTATCAAATTCATGAACAATGTGAACTACTTGCTAAAGGCACCAACCTTAAGATTGGGGTGGTAACTGGCGGTATTAACTACGGTACGCATAAAGAAATATTTGAAAAAAATAACGACATTCTAATCGCCACACCGGGGCGATTAATGGAATATTTAGAAACTGAAAACTTCCACGCCGAAAACGTCGAAATGCTTATTTTAGACGAAGCCGACCGCATGCTCGACATGGGCTTTCGTAAAGAAATGATGCGCATTTGTGAAGAAGCTAAAAATCGACGCCAATGCTTTTTGTTCTCAGCCACCCTTGAAGGCGACAGTGTTGAGCGTTTTGCTGAGCAAATATTAAATGACCCTGCGCTACTTGAAGCTGAGTCATCACGAAAAGAAAAAGCCAAAATCCATCAATGGATCCATTTAGCCGATGACTACCATCATAAACTCGAGTTATTAGTTAATACACTAAATGGCCCTGATGTTAGCAAAGCGATTGTGTTTGTAAAAACCCGTGAACGCCTTGAAACCTTAATTGGTGAACTCACTAACAACGGTGTTAAAGCAGCATGGTTACGTGGTGAAATGCCACAAGACAAGCGTATGAAGGCAATGGAAAACTTCCACAGTGGCCGCACTAAAATACTCGTGGCCACTGATGTTGCTGCCCGAGGAATTGATGTGGCAGATATCAGCCATGTCATTAACTTTGATATGCCACGTACTGCAGATGTATATGTGCACCGTATTGGCCGTACTGGTCGCGCGGGTAAAAAAGGCATTGCGATTTCATTAGTGGAAGCCCACGATATTGCAATTGTAGCCAAAGTAGAACGTTACACAGAGCAAAAGCTTAAACGTCGTGTTATTAAAGGGCTCGAGCCAAAACATAAAGAAGCTAAGTTGCCAATTAAAAAACTCAAAGATCCGGCAAAAATTAAAGCCCGCAAAAAGGCGAAAGCTAAGAAAAAGAAGTAATCATTTTCTTTAATGTGTACAAAAGCCGAGACTGTTATAGCCTCGGCTTTTTAGTATAACTTACTGGCATTTACCTAAATTTTTCCATACCGCCCATGCAGATGAATTATCAGCAGGGTTGGCACCTTGTGTCCACCACTTAGCGCTGTAACGGTTGCCACTATAGGCGACTTCATTTCCTGCGGTGTAGGCCGTTGAGGCACTCCACGCAGCTAAACCACTGCAACCTGCTGGTGGCGTATCACCATCAGTTACTATCACTGTTTTTACTAAACTGTGATTGAGGCCTTGCGCATCACTTACTGTTAATTTTACTTCATAAGAGCCGGGAGCTTGATAAGTATGAGTTGGTGTTTTTGCATTGGCTGCATTACCGTCGCCAAACGTCCAGTTATAAGCCGTTACCGCTACATCATCGGTTGATGCGTTAGTAAAGCTCACCGCTAAACCAGTTACGCTAAAATCAAAGTTAGCTTTTGGCGCTTGATTTACAGCACCACCACCGCTACTTTGACAGTTACCTTGACGTGACCATACATTCGAAAAGACTGCCGGACTTGCACCCGTTGACCACCAAGTTGCTTTATATTTAGCTTGGTTATACTCAACTAAATCACCGACACGGTATGCTTTTGCTGCATCCCAACTTGCTAAACCATCACACCCACCTACCGGGGTCGATGAAACCGTCACCGTCTGACTGCGTTGATTTGTTTGCCCTATCGTATCCGTCACTTCTAAAACAACCGTGTAGTTACCTTCTGCTGCATAAGTATGAACAGGGTTTTGCGTGCTTGCAGTATTTCCATCACCAAAACTCCAGCTATAACTGCTAATGCCTTTATCATCAGTGGATGTATTACTGAATGTCACTTGTTTGTCATTTACCGAGGCACTAAAGCGCGCGACTGGTGCATTATCAACACCACTGCCACCACCACATTCAGATTGCGCTAAATAATCATAAGCATCTTTTGCTTTAACAATACCAAAGCCGTATGACGTATCACGCCCTGGTGTGCCTTTGTCTTGGGCTGTTACATTAAGTGCATCACGAATTTGTTGATTACTACAATTTGGAAAGTAACTCCATACTAGTGCTGCAACACCCGATACATGCGGTGTCGCCATTGAGGTACCACTAATACTTTTATAACCGCCGTTATTCCACGTTGAATTAGTGCCTACACCCGGCGCTGCAATTTCAACTTGTGAGTTATATTGTGAGAAGGAAGCTTTATTGCCATTACGATCAACCGCAGCCACCGATACCACAGAGTCATACGATGCCGGGTAGCTTAGCGAGCTATTTGCATCATTACCTGCCGCCGCAATATGTAACATGCCTTGCGCATAACTATTGGCAAATGCTTGACGTTCAGCATTAGATGATTGTGGTCCCCCTAAGCTCATACTTGTCACACTTGCACCTGCTGACTGACACTGAGCAATTGCAGCAACAAGATCAGAGCCGTATGCCCAGTGACCTTGATCGTTAAATACCTTAACTATATGCAGCCCTAATTGACCCGATGAATTAACCCCAACAACGCCCAACCCATTACCGCCAAGTGCCGCAATGGTTCCCGCTACGTGAGTACCGTGACCATTACCATCGTTGTACCAATTCCCCGTATTATTAGCACCATATCCATCACTACCTGTGATCCCTGTATTTGGTAAGTCAGGATGGTTAAGTGCATAACCGGTATCCATAATACATACTTTTTGATTACCAGTTAGATTGTCTGATAACTGTTGAGCTTGTACCATAGTGATCCCATAAGGCGTGCTCTCAGCCATTAAATAGCGCTTTGGATCTACTTCGATACTGGCCACATCCTCACTTTGCAACAATCGCGCTTTTTGCTCCGCCGTTAAAACCACCGCCATAGCATTAATATCTGGTAAACTTTGCAGCACTTCTACATTTGCTTGCAGAGCAATATCACTCATCAAATTCATTTTAATCGTATCAACGTGGGCTTTACTGCGCGCAAACGCAGTGTGTACCGCTGCTGTTTGCTCTGATAAATGCACGATAAAACGCGCTGATTCTACTTGCTCTGCCATTGCAGTGCTTGCAGTTGATAATAGAATCGCACTCGCTAATGCAGTTATTTTCAATGCGGGGGTTTTCGACGCTTTCATTTTAAAATCCTTGGATGTAAATTTAAATAAGCTATGAATTTACAATTAATTCACAACCCTTTAATGGAAACACCACAAGACAACGCTGTCAACTTAGTAATTGCAATCTATTAAAGTTTAAAATAGAGCAATTAATCTATTGTAATTTAAAGAGAATTATTTCATTTAAATATTTATCCCAAAACTCAGCTACACACCTTTAATTTATTAAGGAATGACATTCTCTGTAAATTAAATGTTACAAACAGCTATATACTGTATTAATCTAATAAAGCTAAAAAAGGAACAAATAAATCTAAAATAATGACCACTCATCGTATTTTTTACTCAGTAGAATGTAAAAAATTCTTAAGGTCACTATGAAAATATTAAATATCTTTAATTTACAATAGGTTAATTTTGGAATGGAATTTGTAACTAAGTAAATGTCATTCACTAAGCAAACTTGAGGGAAATCATGAACCGCTTTAAATTAACTGTATCATTAGTATCACTATGCTGTGTATTTTTACTCGCCTGTGCAACACAAGTCAGTGCAGCCACCAGCACGATTATGATCAGCAGCGTTTCTCCTCAGCCAACTTTACAACAAGCAATAATTGATAAACTACGCCGCAACCCAAACCTAAATCTTACACAACTGCAAGTGCATGTTGATGGCAACAAAATAGCCCTGTACGGCCAAGCTGCAACCGGTTTTGAACGCGCACTGGCACAAAAGTTTTTAGAAAACACCCAAGGTATCGCTATCATAGAAAATAAAATGCAGGTGAGAAATTAAAGAGCTTAGAGAGGCTAGGTTGGAGAATTTAATTGCTCGTTGTGTTTCTATTTAGTGCTTTATTAGTGCTGATTTTTATATTCACAAAAGTTCAACCCTCTTCAATATTGTAATGGCATGTAGTATCAAGTAAACAGTCAGTTCGAACTTAATGCCTGCCAATATAAAATTAATAGCACGAAGATAATTCATCATAATTATTTATGTCGGGCGTTTTTGCGGTTTTGGCATTCATTAAGAATATGCTGTTTTTGTTCTGGGTTGGCGCTGTGCCAAGCTAGGATTTCAGCTAGGGTTCTAAAGCAGCCGAGGCAAATATCATTGCCATCCAAACAGCAATGACGAATACATGGATTGTCGGGCTGCTTGGTGTTCAACTTATGACTATCCATTTTGAACCCCGCGTCGTTATTACTTACTAGACAGTAGCGGGGGTTTTTAGCTGTGTCTAATAAGTAATCTTAAAAAGCAGCACGCAATCATACAAAGCTAACTTTACTTACCTTGATGTTTTGCTAAGAATGGTTGTAGTCTTTCAAGCAGTAGGCCTTGTTTTAACTGCCCTTCTTGCATACCTAACTGCGCACCTATTTGCATTAGCTCTGGTGATTTAGCAAGAAACTTTTGCCCTGTGGGTGTTTCATAAAAGGCGATTAACTCATTGATTTCTTTTTCAGTAAAATTCTCAGAGTAGATTTCAACTAATTCTGTTAAAATTGCTTGTTGATCAAAATCATACTTAAACCAATCTCGGTAAATGTTTTTCAACTCTTCTTTCGCCGCGGCATCTAATTGTAACTGTACCGCCATTTGCTCAATAACTGGTAACATTGCTTCAAAACCACCATTCATCTGCTTATCCATGCCCATTACTGAGAACATTCTTTCAACTGAGCTGGTTGCCTGCTCTTGTGCATAGGTGGGATTGGTTAATATTAATAGTGAGAATGCGCATATTGATACTAGTTTTTTCATTGTAACTTCCTTATAGGGGATAAATAAACCTGTACTTATCTTACTCTTATTGCTGCTATTTCTCAGTAAAAAACTTAATACAGGAAATATGCGCAAAGCAAAATCCTATTGCCACCAGCATATATGTGTAAATTAGCACTATCAGCAAGTAAATATTACCTGCTGATACACTGACTCTAAAGCGAGTAATTACTCAGTCTGCTGTTGCTTTTCACTGATCATTGCATCGAGTTTCTCGCCGCCTTTGATACCAAAATCAAGGGTGCGAATTGGGAATGGAATACTAATATCAGCATCACTTAGTGCTTGCTTAACGGCTACAATTGCTTTGTGGCGTACTGTCATAAAGTCAGCCTCACCGGGGTATTTGATCCAAAACCACACCAGTAAGTTGACACTGCTGTCACCAAAACTTTCAGCATATACTGCGGTTTCCTGCTGTTTAATAACAAAATCAAATTCATTAATTTTTTTAACTATCACCTCAGCGGCAAGCTCAGGATCATCACCGTATGAAATACCCACCGGTACTTCAATACGGCGCACGCCTAAGGTACTGTAATTACGTAATACATTACGAAACAGTATTTTGTTAGGCACTAAAATTAATTGCCCGTAGAAGTTTTCCACCAAAGTGTTGCGTAGATTTATTGACTTAACAGTGCCAAACACATCATCGGTTTTAATTACATCGCCGGTTTTAAAAGGCTTGCGGATCCCCATAGCTATCCCCGCAATAAGGTTTTCGGTCATATCTTGAAAAGCAAAACCAATGGCAAGGCCCACAATCCCCGCACCGGCAAGCAGTGAGGTCACTGTGCCTTTGAGCCCCATAAAATCAAGTGCAACAAATAATCCCACGCACAATATTATCATTTTAAATATTGATGCCATCAAATCGGCAATTTGTTTAGAGTCCAAAGAGCGGCGTAATAAGTTACGCATCATCGAGCCTAAAAAGCGAGCGAGGATAGAAAATACAATGGCAATGATCACTGCCACTATAAAATTGGGAATGTGGCTTATGACAACATCAAACCAGCCACCGAGTTTCTCTTCTATTAACTTTTCAGCTTCACTGATAGAAGGTATTTTCAACATTATTTAACCCTAAGTATTCTTACATATACTCAAGGTACTGCAAAATAAGCGCCAAAACGTAAAGCCATGGATTGCATGGCTATGTAAACTGAGCGATGTTTAAAAATTAATTTTGCTCGTCACGCATAAATACCGGCTCAAGTGCTTTTTGACTCGCTTCTTCACTGTAGTAGTAACCATCAACAGTAAACTTTTTCAGCTCACTTAACTGCGTGATTTTATTTTCAATAATGTAGCGTGCCATTAAGCCGCGGGCTTTTTTAGCGTAAAAGCTAATAATTTTATATTGGCCGTTTTTACAGTCTTTAAAGTGTGGAGTAATGATTTGCGCATTTAAGGTTTTTTTATCAACCGCTTTAAAATACTCGTTTGATGCAAGATTTACTAAATATTGGCTATCTTGCTCAGCGAGAACAGTATTGAGCTTATCGGCAATAATGCTGCCCCAAAACTCATATAAGTTTTTGCCACGGCTATTTTCAAGCTTAGTGCCCATTTCTAAGCGATACGCTTGCATTAAATCAAGCGGTTTTAATAACCCATAAAGGCCTGACAAAATACGTAAATGGCTTTGTGCGTAATCAAGTTGCCCAGCAGTTAAACTGTTTGCATCTAAACCACCGTATACATCGCCATTAAAAGCCATTACAGCTTGTTTGGCGTTGTCGGTAGTAAACGGTTGTGACCATTCGCTAAAGCGTGCAGCATTGAGGCCGGCAAGCTTATCGCTTATTTTCATTAAACTGCTAATCTGCGCCGGTGTTAACTCCCGACACACAGTCATTAACTCTTCGCTGTGCTCAAGTAACTCAGGTTGCGTGAATTTATCGGTACTTGCTTGGCTCTCGTAATCTAAATTTTTTGCAGGTGAAATAACAGTGATCATAGTTAGCTATTGACTTGGAAATTATTTAATGTCAATTTCAACATTAAATGAAACGAAAAGCACGTTTTGTTTGTATCAATCTTATGATACCTACCTTATTCGCATAGCAAATTAAACGATGCGCCTTCGTTCTTTACTGATACGGACATAAGACCTATAAAGCACTGTCACAGTGTTGCAGTATAAGGTAGTTACAGTATTTTCTTTTAACTTGCTTGGAATGAGGAAAGCAAATGACTTCAGCTCTACAAAGGCTCAAACAACATTCATCTATCGTAGCGGACACTGGTGATATTGAAGCGATTAAGAAACACCAACCAGAAGATGCAACAACTAACCCTTCACTGCTATTAAAGGCTAGTGAAATTGCAGCCTACAAACCATATTTAGATAAAGCGTGGAGTTATGCTAAAGAAACCGAGCAAGACGCTGCAAAACAATTAGAGCTCGCGTGTGATTACTTTGCGGTATTACTTGGTAAAGAGATCAGTGAAATTGTACCTGGCTACATTTCTACCGAAGTTGATGCACGTTTATCGTTTGATACTCAGGCAACCATAGCTAAAGCACATACTTTACTGAGCCTTTATGAAAAAGAAGGTGTCAACAAAGATAAAATTTTAATTAAAATAGCCTCAACATGGGAAGGTATTAAAGCCGCTGAACAACTTGAGAAAGAAGGTACTAAGTGTAACCTGACTTTATTGTTTAGTGATGCTCAGGCTCGTGCATGTGCCGATGCTAACGTATTTTTGATTTCACCATTTGTGGGCCGTATTCTTGATTGGCACGTTGCCAACGGCATGGAAAAGCCTACGGATCCATTGCAAGATCCTGGTGTGCAATCAGTACGTAGCATTTTTGAATTTTATAAACGCCATGATTACAAAACCGTGGTTATGGGTGCAAGCTTCCGTAACACCGGTGAAATCATCGCCTTAACGGGTTGTGACAAGCTAACGATCAGCCCTAACCTATTAGAAGAGTTAGGCAACCTTGAAGGCGCACAAGAGTATTTACTTGAAAGTGATATTGCTAAAGAGCCAAAGCCTGCGCCACTGACAGAAACACAATTTCGTTGGTTGCATAATCAAGATGCGATGGCGACTGAAAAACTAGCCGAAGGTATTCGCTCATTTGCAGACGCGCAAGAGCAGCTAGAAGCACGCTTTAAAGCAATGTAAACGGCTTTATCGACTCGTTAACTAATGAAAGATTAAACGTCGCATATGCGGCGTTTTTTTATGCAAAAATATAATCCCTATTCATTAATTTATCACTTATTTGTAACATAACCGTCACTTTTTTGTTCTATTTTAGTTTGGCCTGTGGTATAGGTATTTTCGAGGTTCAAAAAAATTCAATAGGAGAAGTTCATGGATAGCCTAGACGATATTTTAGAAATGTTAGAAGGTCCTGATACAACAAGAAAGACCTCTCAGAAAAATAAAAAGAGAAAATGGCGTGAGATCGAAGCTTTAAAAGATAAGCAACGTTTACGTAAAGAACTACAGGAACTAGATTTTTTTGCAGACAATATTGCGATTGATGAATTAGATTTTTAATTTAACTACGCAGTAAAACTAACCAACTAAAAAGGCCCTTGCTTAACTGCCAGGGCCTTTGTTTTATCGGTAAATATATATTGCGCGTTGCCTACCCCACGTAATTAAGACTTGTGTAGCAGCGATTTTACATCGCGACTGAATTTTATATTTGCGCGGGGTAAACCCGCGCCTACAATTCTTAAACTTGCCAATCGATCGCGGTTTTACCTTGCTGGGTTAATAACTGATTGGTTGTAGAAAAATGCTGACAACCAAAAAAGCCACGATGGGCAGACAACGGCGAAGGATGTGGGCCATTTAAAACATGATGACGGTTGCTATCAATGCCCTTCCCTTTTTTTTGCGCATGAGCACCCCATAAAATAAACACCACACCCTCGCAGTGTTGGTTAATATGGGCAATCACTTGATCAGTAAACTGCTCCCACCCCAAATGCTTATGCGAATGAGCTTGGCCTTGTTCAACCGTTAATACGGTATTGAGTAAAAACACCCCCTGCTCTGCCCAACGTTGTAAATAACCATGTGTTGGAATGCTGAAACCTAGAATATCAGCCGCCAGCTCTTTATAAATATTTTTTAATGACGGCGGCAGTTTACTGACTTCAGGCAACACAGAGAAACACAAACCATGCGCTTGCCCTTCGCCGTGATATGGATCTTGTCCTAAGATCACGACTTTTATTTCACTCAGCGGTGTTGCATCAAAAGCGCTAAATACCTGTGATTGAGGCGGATATACCGCGATGCCTTCGCTGCGCTTTTGTGCTACCGTATCAAGCGTCTGTTGCATATAAGGTTTTGCACATTCGGTTGTTAAAAAGTCTTGCCAATCACTCATTATGGCTCCTTAATTATTGCGCGTGAATCATCTATTTTAATACACATATCATCAAGGCCATCAATCATCCGTGTTGTAAAACGGTGTAATAAATCAGCATTTACACTAATAAACTGCTTATACTTCACTGCGGGCACCTCAGGCCATTGCGACCAATCAATCACAGCTTGTTGCTGCTGTGACTTTTCGTCGGGTAATATAATCACTTCAGGCTTTGCCACCACAACATTTTCAATGCTGATCTGCGGGTAGTCAGTACGGCTGTTTGCAAATACATTGCGCCCTTGGCAAATATCGATTAGCTGATTGATCCAAGTATTTTTACCCACCGTCATCATTGGCTCAGGCCATAATTGATAAAATACTGCTACCTCTGTTTTATGTTGGTATTCAGCTCTGATAGCAGCAATTTTATCTGCAAATTCAATTGCAGCTTGCTCGGCAGCTTGCTCTCTCCCAGTCAGCATTCCTAAGCGGCGCAACTCATTTGGCACTTTATCGACTTCGCTGGCATCGCTGTAAGCAACGTCAATTCCAAAGCGCTCAATACGCGCTAAGTCTTCTGCTTTACTGCCTGTTTTCCAAGCTAAGACTAAATCGGGCTTAAGCGCTAATAGCTTTTCTAGCTGAATCCCTTGATGGCCACCAATGCGGGGGATATCGTTAGCTGCTGCTGGAAAGTCTGCATATTCAACTGTGCCAACTATTTGCTCGCCCGCACCTATGGTATAGAGGTTTTCAACAATATGGGGAGCTAGCGCGATAATTCTTAACTGCTGTTTGCTCGTAGCTGCAATAACACTAAAGCTGTGTAAGATAACTAATAAAAAAAAGGCTAACCTAACCATTAGTAATCAAAGCCTATTTGCGCTTTAACGCCTGCGTCAAACGCATGCTTAACATTGCGTACTTCACTGACGGTATCGGCTAAATCAGTTAACTTACGATGCGCGCCACGACCTGTCACAATCACAGACTGCATTGGCGGACGATTAGCTATCACTTCAAGCGCTTCATCTAAATCAATATAGCCATAGGTGATCATATAGGTGATCTCATCAAGTAATACTAAGTTTATTGATTCATCTGCCAGCATACGTTTAGCTTCTTGCCACGTTGCTTGCGCCGCTGCGGTATCTGACTCTTTATTTTGCGTCTCCCAAGTAAATCCGGTATTCATAATAGCAAACTCAACCCCTGCACCTTGCAGTAAGTTGCGCTCGCCACAAGGCCAAGTGCCTTTTATAAACTGACATACAGCGGCTTTCATACCATGACCAACACAACGCGTTACTGTGCCAAACCCTGAGGTGGATTTTCCTTTACCGTTACCGGTGATCACCTGAAAAACGCCTTGCTCTGTCTGCGCTGCAGCAATGCGTTCATCTACCTTATTTTTTACTTTTTGTTGACGTTGCTGGTGTTTATCGTTGCTTGTGTCGCTCATAGATTACTTCCTTCCCAATCTTGGTAAATTTCTGTGATTTTTTCTAAATCTAAATATTTTTTACACATATTTGCTAAGCGTGTTAGTTGCTGCTCGCGATGTGTATCGATGTCTATTAATTGCGTAATACCACTATTGGGTAATACCCAATCAAGTATTAATTGCGTGGCTTCGCGGTTATCAAACAAGCCGTGTAAGTAAGTACCTGCTATACAATTATCGACTGATATAAAACCGTCTTGCACAACATTATGTGGATGCTGCGTAAATTTTAAAAAAGGCTTATCGAGTGCCGGGCCTTGACTACTACCAGCATGAATTTCATAGCCTGTCACTTTAGCCTGCTGTCCTTGTAAAATGATCATCCCTTGTGCTTGGGTAAGTACTTTTTGCTGCCCAAGATGAGTCACAAAATCTGCAAAGCCTAAACCTTTACAATGAGTTTGCTTGGATTCAACTTCGTCAGGATCAAAAATATCAGAGCCCAACATTTGCAAACCGCCACAAATACCGAGCAATTTACCACCGTAGCGTAAATGGCGCTTAATTTGCTCCCCCCAGCCTTCATTTTTTAAAAAGGCCAAATCGCTGATCACATTTTTACTGCCCGGAATAATAATCAGATCAACATTTGGGATTGCTTGGGTATGGCGAACATAGTTAATATCAATCTGCGGATTTAATCGCAGCGCATCAAAATCAGTATGATTACTAATATGCGGTAGCAGCAGTACTGCTATTTTTACTTTAGCTTGGGTTACTTGGTTATCAATCGCAACCGCATCTTCGGCATCTAAGGCAAGATCATGTAAATATGGTAATACACCTAACACAGGCTTCCCTGTGTATTCTTCAAGCCAATCGAGGCCACTTTGTAGTAATGCAATATCACCGCGAAAACGATTAATTACAAATCCCTTTACTCGCGCTTGTTCAGACTCGCTTAACAGTGCCAAAGTACCAACTAAGTGCGCAAATACGCCGCCCTTGTCGATATCAGCAATGATGATAACAGGGCAATCAACCGCTTCGGCGTATCCCATATTAGCAATATCACCAGCACGTAGATTGATTTCAGCAGGGCTACCCGCCCCTTCAACCACTAGCAGCTCAAACTCTTCACTTAAGCGTTGTTGCGAGGTGAGCACCGCATCCATCGCGACTTTTTTATAATCGTGGTACGCCTGTGCTTCCATATTGCTAATCGCTTTGCCGTGAATGATCACTTGTGCGCCAGTATCACTGTTTGGTTTGAGTAAAATAGGGTTAAAATCAACACGTGGCGCAATTTTAGCGGCAATAGCTTGTAATGCCTGCGCACGACCTATCTCACCGCCATCTTCGGTTACCGCGCTATTTAAAGCCATATTTTGCGGTTTGAATGGTGCAACTTTAATGCCTTGCTCGACAAATACCCGACACAGTGCCGCCACTAAGGTACTTTTACCGGCGTCTGATGTTGTGCCCTGCACCATCAATGTTTTCATTGTGATTGCCCTTTAAGTGTTAAGGCAAGACCTGCCATTATAAATTCAACACGCGCAGCTTTTACTGCAATCGCTTGGTGCAACCAACCTGATTCATCCACAAATTGACGACTAAGCTCGCCAAGCGGCACAATGCCATGACCCACTTCATTACTGACAAAAATGACTTGCCCAGGTAAGTTATCAAGGGTATTTAGCAGTGCCGTTTTTTGTTCACTCCAGCAGCTATTGCTATGACATAAACAGTTACTTAGCCACAAGGTTAAACAATCAACTAAGATGCAGTTATCTTTGCTGCTATGTGCTTGCAGTGTTGCTGCTAAGGAAATGGGTTCTTCTATTAATTGCCAATCTGTAGGGCGCTGTTGCTGGTGATGCTTAATACGCGCTTGCATTTCTTTATCATGAGCTTGTCCTGTTGCAAGGTAAATAACAGGCTTATTAGTTTGTTGTGCAAGCTGCTCTGCAAAACGGCTTTTACCGCTGCGCGCACCGCCTAAAATAAGCGTGTGATTAACGTTCATAATAGACTCACTAAAGTTAAATAAATTGCAATTTCACTTAGCTGTTGTGCCGCACCGAGGCAGTCGCCGGTGTAGCCACCTAACTGGCGTTTGAACCAACTTATTAAAATCAATCTTAAAAGCAATAAAACAGCACTGATAATTAGCGCTGATTGCCATGAAATAATACCAAGTAAAATTAAACCAGCCAGTAAAGCGGCGGCGGTTAACAGTAAAATAGTTAAACTTGTAACCGATAAATGCATCGCCAGCGGTTTTACTTTTGAGGTGGCATCTTCACTGACGTAATCCATGCTCATAATTAAACTCGTTGCCACCATACGGCTTAAACATTGTCCGAGTAAAATTGCACTCAGCACACTTGATAATGATTCACTAAGAAAGAGTAGGCTCTGAAATTTAATTAGCAGTATGATAAATAATGCCGCCGCCCCGTATGTGCCAAGACGGCTGTCTTTCATAATGGCAAGTTTTTGTTCTACCTGCCAACCGCCACCAAAGCCATCCCAAACGTCAGCCCAACCATCTTCGTGAAAAGCTCCGGTTAACAGCAGCCCTATTGCCATCATTAATAGGATGCTAATTGATGGCGGAAACAGCAGCTGGAAAACACCATAACTAAGCGCTAATAATCCACCGAGTAACAAACCAACGAAAGCAAAATAACGACTTGCTTGGTTTAAATGCGCAGTACTAACATCAAAGCGTAATTTAACAGGTATGCGAGTTAAAAAGCTGATTGCTAATAATAGTAACTGCCATTGCGTAACGTTATTGTACACTGAGTTATTTTGCATTAACTAACAACCTGCTCTACACCAGCATCAGCAAAACTCGCCATTTGATTATAAAAACCCAGTGCAGCTTGCAGTAACGGGAGACTTAGCGCCGCGCCGGTGCCCTCTCCCAAACGTAAATCGAGTTGTAGCAGTGGCTTAACATTTAGAGCCTCTAACATAAGCTGATGCCCTTGCTCATTTGAACAATGCGCAAATATTAAATACTCTTTAACTTCGGGGTTAATCGCGATAGCAACCATAGCTGCGGCGCTACAAATAAAGCCATCAACAACGACAACCATGCCTTTCTCAGCAGCACTAAGCATTGCACCTGTTATATGCACAATTTCAAACCCGCCTAACGCAGCAAGTAAAGTCATCGGATCAGCAAGGTGTGATTTATGTAATGCTAGCGCCTGCTCTACTACCGTTATTTTGCGCTTTACAATATCATCGCTCACCCCAGTGCCTTTACCTACACACTGCTGCGCGGGTAACTTTAGTATTGCCGCCATAATTGCTGCAGCACTGGTGGTGTTGCCTATACCCATTTCTCCAAATGCAACAGTATTACAACCGTTAAGATACAGCTGCTGGATAAGTTGCTTAGCATTATTAAAGCCTTGCTGCACTTGTGAGGTGCTCATCGCCATTTCAGTATTTAATGGCTTGGTGATGCTACCTAAACGACAATTGTGCACACTCGCTGCTGTGACTGGATGCAAAGTGCCACAATCAACTACTTCAAGCTGCCAGCCAAGCTGTTGGCAAAATACATTGATGGCTGCACCACCGCTGACAAAGTTAGCAACCATTTGAGAGGTAACATCACTGGGTGCTATCGACACGCCTTGCGCTGCCACACCATGATCCCCTGCAAAAACCAATAAAGTAGGCTTGCTGATACTAGGCGTGAATGCTTTAAACGCGTGTTCCTCAGCCACATTTTGGCTAAACACTGTAACCAGTTGCATAGCACATTGCTCAAGCAGTCCAAGTGCGCCTAATGGTTTGGTTTTTTGATTTATTTTATCAGCGATTATATGGCTAAACTGGTTCGTCATTGTGGGTATATTAAACATCGGTTAGCTCTCTCGCTTGCGAAAATAAAGTAACGATAAAAAGAACACACTACCAATTGCAGAGGTGATCACGCCAATAGGTAACTCTTGATTGGCAAGTAGAATACGCGACAACACATCAACCCATACCATAAATGTGCCACCAACCAGTGCGGTCATCATTAAGCCACTGGGTGTGCCTTGGGAAATAAAAAAGCGCACAATATGCGGGATCATCAAACCAACAAAACCTATGCCGCCACACATGGCGACTAATACAGCAGTGATCAAAGAGCTAAGTATCAACATTAATAGTCGAAAACGTTGCACCGGGATACCTAGCGTTACAGCACTTTCATCACCTAATAACATTGCATTGAGCTGACGGCGAAAACCTATCATTATCGCTGTACAACTTAAAATAACTAAAGCAGGTAACCAGAGTGTTTCCCAATGAGCACGAGCAAAGCTGCCTAACGTCCAAAATAAAATAGCGGTGATCGCCTGTGGATCGCTAAAGTACAACAATAAACTAGTAAATGCGCTAAATAAAAATGAGAGCGCCACCCCTGCTAATAACATGGTTTCAACTTGCCCACGACCTGCCCGCCCAGCAATAAAAACCAGTAATAACATCGTAACCAAACTGCCAACAAACGCTGCCGCAGACATGCTGATTCCAGCACTTACACCAGTGATGGTAATAAAGCACACCACGCCAAATGACGCGCCCGATGAAATACCAAATAAATAAGGATCGGCCAACGGGTTACGCGTCACTGTTTGTAAAATTAACCCAGCAATCGCTAAACCAGAACCTGCTAAAAAAGCCAATAAGGTACGCGGCATCCGTAATTGCCAGATGATTCTTTCAATAAAGGAGTCATGCCCTTGCCCTATAAGACTATGGTACACATCAATGAACTTACTGGGGGCAGCACCAAAGCTCAATGCAATAAAAATACTGACAACTGCCAATATTAATGCAGTGACAACAGCTAGAGAGTGATTATTTGCCATTAGTCACTCCCGTCTGATAACCATAAAAGTAGGTAATATGCGGAATCACCTTGTCTAATTGCTCGCTTTGAGGATGCGGGGATACCTCAGCGCACACGCCAAATACATCGCTGAGCATTTTTTCAGTGATCACTTGCTCTGGTGTGCCTGATGCAACTAATCGGCCTTTTTTGAGAACCAACAATTCATCACACATACTCGCAGCGAGATTCAGGTCATGAAACGATGCTAAAACGGTCACATTAAGCGACTTAGCCAATTCCATTAGTTGAATTTGATATTTAATATCTAAATGACTAGTAGGCTCATCCATAATGAGTAATTTGGGGCCTTGTACAATAGAGCGCGCAATTAATGCCCGTTGCTTTTCGCCACCCGAAAGAGAATCAAACGATTGCTGACAATGATGGCTCAAGCCAACTTGTTCAATCGCCTGTAAAATTAGTTCTTTATCCGTTGTTGTGGTAGAACTAAATAAGCTTTTGTGGGGGGTAAGCCCAAGACTTACAACATCATAAAGAGATAAGTTAAATTGCGAAGGTGTTTCCTGCAGTACAACGGCTACCTGTTTAGCATACTCATCCGCACTTAACTGCCAGATGTTCTGTCCGGCAAAGGCAACCTCGCCACTGCCTGGCTTGCTATAACGGTATAAACAACGCAGTAAGCTTGATTTACCTGCACCATTGGGGCCTAACAAACCGATGAACTGCCCTGCTTTTATCGAAAAATCGATACTTTGCAAAATAGTAGTACTGGCTACAGACCAAGATAAGTTGGTAACTTTAAGTAAAGGAGGTGGCGCTGCGTCAGGTGTATGCAATGTGTTGTTCTCTCTGGCGATAGCAAACCCACAGCACTACAACCCATAACATTTATGGTGAAAATAGAAGAGTTAACCCGCTCGTTGATTCAAATTAACGTATTTTGTATCTGACTTATCACCCAGGTGACTTACAGTTGCGGGTACAGTTGAGGACTTTCACCCCATTCCAAAATACATAAGGCTCTATTATGGGCAGGTGAATAAATATTTCAATGAATATCTTTCTAGATGGCTAGTAATCGTATTTAAAAAATAATTCTAGGCCATGCATGACCACTTTCATCAATAAAAACCTCAATGCACACATGCTTACCATAGCCGATGGAGAAAATATTTTGTTGCTGAGATTGTTTAGGTAACTGGCAAATTATCGCGAGCAGCTGTTTGATCACTCCTGCATGAGTGATCACCAACTGCGCTTGAGTGTTGGTTTTTGCAATATCAATTAGTAAAGTGTGCCACCATGTCGCAATCCGTTCATAAAATTCAGCCATGCGCTCGCCACCGGGCGGAGTAACATGCCATGGTTCTTGCCAAAAATCACCAATACTCGGACTATGTGTTTGTTGCCATAAAAATTCATATTTACAACCATCCCACTCGCCAAAGTTATACTCTCGGATTTGATCCGTTAACACTAGGGGGATTTGTTGGCGATTAGCAAGCTCAGTTGCAAATACGCTGCAACGTATTAGCGTAGAACTAATAATGCGTTCTATACCCGTAATTCCGGCAACGGCAGAGTTTAACTGTTCGACACCATTTTTGCTTAATGCAAAATCGGTATGTCCGGCCAAAACACCTTGCTCAACAAGTTCTCCATGACGTAATAAATAAACACGACTAGAAAATGGTGTCATAACATCCTTAGTAAAAATAATGAATCGAGCTTTGAGTTATTAAGTAATACCAATCATATCAAGTTACTGACCATTTATAGCGACAGATAAATGGCGTGATAACAAGGCATAAATTTTGACATGTAGTTGTTCTCGGCAATTGCTTCTGCATTACTCTACCTCCTGCATCCATGCAGTCATTTATACGCAGTTAGCGCTTTATTTAGCTCGCTAGAATGGTTAAATATTTAAATTGATTGATATTA
>NZ_PNDT01000238.1:0-908 GCF_005886375.1 Pseudoalteromonas sp. S1727 | reverse complement strand
TTCAAGGTTAAAAAACAAACAGTTAAGGTTGAGAGAGCAAGTTCCTAAAAAGAGTAATTCTACAGCCTCAACGCCCCAATAAGGGGCTGATAAATGCTTGGCTAAACTGTGTAGCGAAGCGGAACCGAGCCAAGCTTTAGCAGTCCCGCACTTAATTGGCTTGTTATATGCCGATTACACCTTGTTAAAACAACGTTTGATCATGTAGCCACAAACACTAGCTAAACCAAAGAACAATAATGAAAACGCAAATATTCCAAGAAGAGGCACTAACTTACCAACTTTATCGGTCATGAATATTTCATACATGCCATAAAACATTCCGAAACCAGCTAAGATGAAAAACAAAAAACCAATTAGCATTGAGAAAAATACAAAAGGCTTTTGAAGGTTCTTAAATTGCAAACCTAATAAAATGGCTTCGATTAATCCCATATCCTTTCCTAGGCATATAAAACGCCTTGCTCTGCTGCATTTTTTGAGTGGATTCTTTTGTGCTATTAAGCACAAAAGAATCAACGGAAAAAATGTCAGCAGGAGCAAATTGTTAGGTTTTTTACTCTTCGTAATCAATATGATCTTGCTCCATTGAAGCTAAAAACTCTTGCAAAGACTCATATATAGTAAATGTTGGATACTCAGCTGGAAATGCTCCTGCTCCACTACCCCAGACCAAGTGAACATCTGCAATTCTTCCATCAGAAAGTTTCGCTACAACATCATCACAATCAATACGACGACCTATTACAATTGGGTTGGTATTCCACAAAGGATGCGGCTCTGTGATTTCCGACTCTATTTGATTTTGGACTCCTGGTATCTCAGCTTCAAACTGAATTGCTCTCCAGGGGAGTTTCCATGTGATCTCTTCGATGCTCATTCTGAAACCTAACAATTTTATAGTGCGC
>NZ_PNDT01000237.1:0-289 GCF_005886375.1 Pseudoalteromonas sp. S1727 | reverse complement strand
GTTATGAGTAATTGATTGGGCAATGTTTTGTAGTAGCATTGTTTTACCCGCTTTTGGCGGTGCTACTAATAAACCACGTTGGCCACGGCCAATGGGTGATGCTAAATCGAGTACTCGAGCAGTTATATCCTCGGTACTACCATTACCACGTTCCATACGTAAGCGTTCGTTGGCATGTAGTGGGGTAAGGTTTTCAAAAAGGATTTTAGTACGGGAGTTTTCTGGTCTATCAAAGTTGACTTCGTTTACTTTTAGTAATGCAAAGTAACGTTCACCGTCTTTAGGTGGG
>NZ_PNDT01000236.1:0-899 GCF_005886375.1 Pseudoalteromonas sp. S1727 | reverse complement strand
TCTTTAGGTGGGCGTATCAGACCCATTATAGAGTCACCAGTACGCATACTAAAACGACGAATTTGGCTAGGTGATATATAAATGTCATCAGGGCCAGCTAGGTAAGAGGCTTCTGATGATCTTAAGAAACCAAAACCATCCTGTAAGATTTCTAGTACACCACCGCCAAAAATATTCTCTCCACTTTTGGCGTGGGCTTTAAGGATAGCAAAGATAATATCTTGCTTTCTTAAGCGGGCTACGTTTTCGAGCCCCATGGACTCAGCTAAGTCTACAAGTTCTTTGATCGACTTGTCTTTTAATTCGCGTAAATGCATATTGGTGGGTTCTTTATTACAGTTATCATGCTCATATAATCGAAATTGATTAGTGAGAGAGGTTCGTTGGTAAACTAAGGATTAGTTGGCTTTATAAACTAGCAGGTCACTGGCTAGGCGTCCAGTCTTTATACAAAAAAAATGTAAAAAAAGGGCAAAAAGCCCTTTTTTTCATCTGCATTTAGATGTTGTTTTCTAAAAACTCAACTAATTGAGTTTTAGAAAGTGCACCAACTTTAGTTGCTGCTACTTGGCCTTCTTTAAAAAGAAGTAGTGTAGGGATGCCGCGAATACCAAACTTAGGTGGTGTGCCAGCATTTTGGTCGATATTTAATTTACCGATCACAACACGGCCATCAAATTCATCTGCTACTTCATTAAGAATTGGTGCGATCATTTTACATGGTCCACACCATTCTGCCCAAAAATCAACTAATACAGGCTTGTCTGATTGTAATACGTCAGCCTCAAAGCCGTCGTCAGTTAATTGAATAATTTTCTCGCTCATTGCGCTCTCCGATAAGTTAGGCGAATTATTTAATGCGTATTTAAACACTCTTGTTTCTTATTGCAAGTTTAAAC
>NZ_PNDT01000235.1:0-730 GCF_005886375.1 Pseudoalteromonas sp. S1727 | reverse complement strand
GCCCAATCAATTACTCATAACCACCCTGATGCAACCTTGATGGTATTACTTATCGATGAGCGTCCAGAGGAAGTAACTGAAATGCAACGCCTCGTAAAAGGTGAAGTCATTGCATCAACGTTTGATGAGCCAGCGAGCCGTCACGTACAGGTTGCGGAAATGGTAATCGAAAAAGCAAAACGCCTTGTTGAGCATAAAAAAGATGTCATCATCCTACTTGATTCAATCACTCGTTTAGCACGTGCATACAACACCGTTATTCCTTCATCAGGTAAAGTACTTACTGGTGGTGTTGATGCGAACGCACTTCATAAACCAAAGCGTTTCTTTGGTGCTGCCCGTAACGTTGAAGAGGGCGGCAGTTTAACGATTATCGCTACTGCGCTTATCGATACAGGCTCTAAGATGGATGAAGTAATCTACGAAGAGTTTAAAGGCACCGGTAATATGGAATTACACTTAAATCGTAAGATTGCTGAAAAGCGTGTATTCCCTGCAATCGACTTTAACCGTTCTGGTACCCGTCGTGAAGAATTGCTGACGAAACCAGATGAGCTACAAAAAATGTGGATTTTACGTAAGATCGTTCATGAAATGTCTGAAATTGATGCCATGGAGTTTCTAATTGATAAACTCTCAATGAGTAAAACCAATGATGAATTTTTTGATTCAATGAAACGTCAGTAATTCCATTTACGAAATTATAAAATGCCTGTTAATACAGGCATTT
>NZ_PNDT01000234.1:0-687 GCF_005886375.1 Pseudoalteromonas sp. S1727 | reverse complement strand
ATTCATAATCAATACACATCTCCGCCCGTAGGAGAGCGCTTTAGCGCCGAATAGCTTTAACATAGAGCTCTGTTCCATAACATTATTCACGGCTAAAGCCATTTCCTACAAGTAACTTTAACTTCTGCTATCTTTAATATTTATATTTTAAGGATAGAAATATGTACGCTCATGCACAAGCGTTAAGAAAAGGACGCACTTCAGTTGTTAATCATTTTTATTCTGTCACAGTGATAACCTACCAACGCCATAAATACTTCCTAGACTTTGATAACGCAAGAAAAGTTATAGCCGCATTGAAAAATTCAGATGAGCTAGGGTTTACACAAACAATTAGCTTTATAGTCATGCCTGATCATTTTCACTGGTTGTTTCAATTAAAAAATAAAGAAAATTTATCTGAAGTTCTTAGACGAGTAAAAGGATGTAGCTCTTTCAATATAAAAAACAAACACACACCTCAAGTTTGGCAGCAAGGCTTTTACGATTCATTAATTCGTAATGAAGATCATTTAATTGCACAAGCGAGATATATTGTAGCAAACCCCTTGCGTGCGAGTTTGGTTAAATATATTGGCGATTATCCTTTCTGGGATTGCATATACCTCAAATAACCGAATCAACGAGGCTGTACTACACGGACCGGAATTTTTTCATTCATGGCTAAAGCCATTTCCTACGCGGACA
>NZ_PNDT01000233.1:0-329 GCF_005886375.1 Pseudoalteromonas sp. S1727 | reverse complement strand
TGCAGTTAATTATGAGGTGAAAGTCCTCTGTAGGAAGATCACCGTTTAAATAACATACTGTTATTAAACGATAACTACTAGCGAATGGCAAGGGCTAAATCGCGAGAGATAGTCTGGAGGAAGCCGCTAGCAAATCTGCGAGCTGATGAACAAAAACATCATATGAGGCGTAGGCTGAAGACGAGCTAGCACAAGATAGCGAAGTCATGTGATCTAACGGCCACCGTAAATGATGCAGTTGTGCAGAGAAAGTCGATGCACCTTATTCGGGGAGATCTGATAAACACGCATCCGCGCTAACGCTTGGAGATTACCAGTTAGGGACTGGT
>NZ_PNDT01000232.1:0-331 GCF_005886375.1 Pseudoalteromonas sp. S1727 | reverse complement strand
GAGGTGAAAGTCCTCTGTAGGAAGATCACCGTTTAAATAACATACTGTTATTAAACGATAACTACTAGCGAATGGCAAGGGCTAAATCGCGAGAGATAGTCTGGAGGAAGCCGCTAGCAAATCTGTGAGCTGATGAACAAAAACATCATATGAGGCGTAGGCTGGAGACGAGCTAGCACAAGATAGCGAAGTCATGTGATCCAACAGCCACCGTAAATGATGCAGTTGTGCAGAGAAAGTTGATGCACCTGTTCTTTATTGGTAAAAAGGGGGGAGATCTGATAAACACGCATCCGCGCTAACGCTTGGGGATTACCAGTTAGGGACTGGT
>NZ_PNDT01000231.1:0-409 GCF_005886375.1 Pseudoalteromonas sp. S1727 | reverse complement strand
GTCAACTAAAGTAGATTTACTGGCAGCTGTAAGCGATAAGCTTTAAGTTGTAAGAAGACAATTATCAGATTTTCCAGATTTTAATTAATTGGCTCGTAAGAGCGGATTAATACCAAATTTGCTTGGTGACAATAGCGTTTTGGACCCACCTGACCCCATGCCGAACTCAGTAGTGAAACGAAACAGCGCCGATGATAGTGTAGCATTTGCTATGTGAAAGTAGGTCATCGCCAGGCTCCAAATTTAGTTGAAGAACTTTAACCTTAAAAATT
Organism: Pseudoalteromonas sp. S1727; assembly: GCF_005886375.1. NCBI lineage: Bacteria > Pseudomonadati > Pseudomonadota > Gammaproteobacteria > Alteromonadales > Pseudoalteromonadaceae > Pseudoalteromonas > Pseudoalteromonas sp. S1727. Next base: position 137 of record NZ_PNDT01000231.1, on the reverse strand, counting down.
AGAATAAGAAAATTGAAAAGAATTTTCTTGGTGACAATAGCGTTTTGGACCCACCTGACCCCATGCCGAACTCAGTAGTGAAACGAAACAGCGCCGATGATAGTGTAGCATTTGCTATGTGAAAGTAGGTCATCGCC
>NZ_PNDT01000230.1:0-249 GCF_005886375.1 Pseudoalteromonas sp. S1727 | reverse complement strand
TTGTAGTAGTCGACATAATAAATATCCTAGAGATTAATAAAAGTGTGCCTAAAATCAGGCGGTTTAGCTGAAAAAACAAGTATTTAACTGAGGATAACGCGATGAATTATTACTAATAACAACGTGGTACGTACAAATAAACAGAATTTCTTTCAAACTTATGAGCATTAACGGGTTATTACTAACCCATTAACTAAAAATTAGATGCAAACGATATTTTCAGCTTGCGGGCCTTTTTGACCTTGAGTA
>NZ_PNDT01000023.1:0-31633 GCF_005886375.1 Pseudoalteromonas sp. S1727 | reverse complement strand
TTCAAACTTTGCTTTTGCCATCTTAAAAAATTCCTATAAAGAAATTAAAGGTTCAGTCCACTGTGGACCAAACCGAGCTAAAAAATTACTTAACAGCGCGAGCTGTAATTATTGTATCTGCAACATGCTTCGAGGCTTCAGCGTACTTCAAAAACTCCATAGAGTATGAGGCACGACCTTGTGTCGCAGATCGTAGATCAGTAGCATAACCAAACATTTCAGAAAGCGGAACCTGAGCGTTAACTAATTTAAGCCCGCCTAGCGCTTCTTCCATGCCTTCGATCATACCGCGGCGACGATTTAAGTCACCAACTACATCACCCATGTTTGCTTCAGGAGTGAGTACTTCAACCTTCATCATTGGCTCTAAAAGTACAGGGTCTGCTTGTAGCGCCCCCTGCTTCATCGCCATTGAACCTGCTATTTTAAATGCCATTTCATTCGAGTCTACATCATGGAATGAACCATCATATAAAGTCGCTTTCACGCCAAGTAATGGGTAGCCTGCCAACACACCTTGAGCCATTTGCTCTTGGATGCCTTTGTCTACCGCAGGGATGTATTCTTTCGGTACTGAGCCACCTACGGTTTCGTTAACGAATTCGTAAATTGGTGCTTCATCATCCGAAATATCCATCGGTTCAAGTTTAAGCCAGACATGACCATATTGACCACGTCCACCTGATTGACGTATGAATTTACCTTCAACTTTAACAGTTGAACGAATAGCTTCACGATATGATACCTGCGGCTTACCAACGTTACATTCAACACTGAATTCACGTTTCATACGATCGACAATGATATCAAGGTGAAGTTCACCCATGCCAGAAATAATAGTCTGGCCTGACTCATCATCAGTTTGTACTCGAAAAGACGGATCTTCAGCCGCTAGTTTACCTAGCGCGATAGCCATCTTATCTTGGTCAGCGATTGTGCGAGGCTCAACCGCAACAGAGATTACTGGTTCAGGGAACTCCATACGCTCAAGCGTAATAATTGAGTTCGGATCACACAGTGTTTCACCTGTTGTTACGTCTTTAAGACCAATAGCCGCCGCGATGTCGCCTGCGTGGACTTCTTTGATCTCTTCACGTGAGTTTGAATGCATCTGAACGATACGGCCAAGACGCTCACGCTTACTTTTTACTGAGTTGTAAACCGCATCACCCTGTTTAACAGTACCAGAGTAAACACGGAAGAAAGTTAAAGTACCAACGAACGGATCTGTTGCAATCTTAAAAGCAAGTGCAGCAAACGGTGCGTTGTCATCAGCAGGACGTTCTTCCTCAGTGCCATTTTCAAGGATACCTTGAATTTGTTTCACTTGTGTTGGTGCAGGCATATATTCAACAACGCCATCAAGCACAGCTTGAACACCTTTGTTTTTAAATGCACTACCACAAGTTACAGGGACGATTTCGTTCGCTAATGTACGCTGACGTAAAGCAGCTTTAATCTCTGCTTCACTCAGGTCTTCACCTTCCAAATACTTATCCATTAGTTCTTCAGATGCTTCAGCAGCGCTTTCAACTAAGTTTGAGCGCCATTCTTCAGCTAAATCTTGAAGTTCTGCCGGTATTGCCTCATAAGTGAAAGTCATTCCCTGGTCTTCATCATTCCAGTTAATCATTTTCATTTTTATAAGGTCAATAACACCTTTAAAGTCGTCTTCAGCGCCGACCGGCAACTGAATTGGAACAGGCGTTGCTCCAAGACGAGATTTCACTTGGCTAACAACCGTTAAGAAGTCAGCGCCCGTGCGATCCATTTTATTTACGAAGATCATTCTCGGAACTTCGTATTTGTTCGCTTGACGCCAAACTGTCTCTGTTTGCGGCTGTACACCTGATGAAGCACAAAGCACAACTACCGCACCATCAAGTACGCGTAAAGAACGCTCTACTTCGATAGTGAAATCTACGTGTCCTGGGGTATCAATAATATTGATACGATGGTCGTCAAATTGCGCGTCCATCCCTTTCCAGAAACACGTTGTTGCAGCAGAAGTGATTGTGATACCACGCTCTTGTTCCTGCTCCATCCAATCCATAGTTGCGGCGCCATCATGTACCTCACCGATCTTATGAGAAAGACCCGTGTAGAACAAAATACGTTCTGTTGTAGTGGTTTTGCCTGCATCTACGTGAGCAACAATACCTATATTACGGTAGCGCTCAAGTGGAGTTGTACGTGCCATAAAATCCTCTTAAAGGTTAAGGACAGATTACCAACGGTAATGAGCGAATGCTTTATTCGCTTCAGCCATACGGTGAACGTCTTCACGTTTCTTAACCGCAGTGCCTTTGTTATCAGCAGCGTCAACAAGTTCTTGAGCTAAACGTAAGCCCATAGATTTCTCGCCACGCTTACGTGCAGCGTCTACTAACCAACGCATACCTAATGCGTTGCGACGTACTGGACGTACTTCAACTGGTACTTGATACGTTGAACCACCAACACGGCGAGATTTAACCTCTACCTGTGGGCGGATGTTTTCAAGTGCAGTTTCAAAGATTTCAAGGTGCGATTTGCCTGATTTCTCAGCAGCCACATCTAGCGCACCGTAAACGATTTTTTCAGCAGTAGATTTCTTGCCGTCTAACATTACGATGTTAACGAATTTTGCAAGAAGTTCCGATCCGAACTTAGGATCTGGAAGAATTTTACGTTGACCTATTACGCGTCTTCTAGGCATTTTGTATCTCCGGTTTATTCAGGTTTGCTCTTTCGAGTCAATCACCCAAAACAATAATTAATAATATTTAGTGCTTGGCCTTACTAACGGATAACAATTAGCCTTTAGGGCGTTTTGCACCGTATTTAGAACGAGCTTGACGACGGTCGCTAACGCCTGCACAGTCAAGTGCACCACGAACAGTGTGAAAACGCACACCTGGTAAATCTTTAACACGACCACCACGGATTAGGATTACACTGTGCTCTTGAAGGTTATGACCTTCACCACCGATGTATGATGTTACTTCGAAACCGTTAGTTAAACGAACACGAGCTACTTTACGTAACGCCGAGTTTGGTTTCTTAGGGGTAGTTGTATATACGCGAGTACATACACCACGCTTTTGCGGACACGCTTTAAGCGCAGCTGAGTTACTTTTAGTAACCTTGCTACGACGTGGCTTACGCACTAGCTGGTTAATAGTTGCCATTTAAATAGCTCCTGAAATTAAAATTACTACTGAAAAAATAAAAAAATCCGCCCTTTATTTACAAGCCCGTATTATACGTACAAGTAAATGGGTGGCGGAATTTTAATGAGCAAAGATTGAGCTGTCAACCTAAACCGTCAGCAAGGCAGTATATAACTGCCTTGCAAAAACATAATCTATTGATTAAGTTCAGTTTATTGATTTCCAGATAAATCCGCGTTTAAAGCGTCTGTTAGTGCTTGAGTTGCCTCTTCTGCACTTACTGTTTGCTCTTCAACAACTACTTTGCTCTGCTTACGACGCGCCATACGATCTTGATGATACGCAAAACCGGTACCGGCTGGGATCAAGCGACCCACAATTACGTTTTCTTTCAGACCGCGAAGTTCATCGCTCTTACCATTTACAGCGGCTTCAGTTAGGACACGAGTTGTCTCCTGGAACGAGGCTGCCGAGATGAAAGATTCTGTGGCTAGTGATGCTTTAGTGATACCCATTAACTGGATCTCAAATTTAGCTGGTAACTTGCCTTGAGCTTCTAATTCACGGTTTGCGATATTAACGCGTGCCACTTCAATTTGCTCACCAACTAAGAACTCACTATGACCACCATCAGTGATCGTACACTTACGGATCATCTGACGGATAATTGTTTCAATGTGCTTGTCATTGATCTTAACGCCTTGCAAACGGTAAACCTCTTGCACTTCGTTAACGATGTAGTTAGCAACATGAGTCACACCACGTAAGCGTAAGATGTCATGCGGTGATTCTGGACCATCGGCGATAACCTCACCTTTAGACACTTGCTCACCCTCAAACACGTTAAGTTGACGCCACTTAGGAATCATTTCTTCGTAATGATCGCCTTCAGCTGGTGTAATAACTAAACGCTTCTTACCTTTAGTCTCTTTACCGAAGCTAATCGTACCGGTGATTTCAGCTAAGATAGCTGGCTCTTTCGGTTTACGCGCTTCAAATAAATCGGCTACGCGTGGTAGACCACCCGTGATATCACGAGTTTTCGAACCTTCTTGCGGAATACGTGCTAGCACGTCACCTGGGTTTGCTGTAACGCCGTCAGTTACTTCAATCGTAGTGAATGAAGGAAGACGAGTTTCTTGCAGACCGCGCTCTTCACTTTCGATGATAAGCTTCGGCTCTTTCGCATTGATCTTAGCAAGATCTTTAACAACTACACGGGTTAAACCGGTTAGTTCATCAGTCTGTGCTTCAGTATTTGAGTCATCGATATCGCTGAACGATACTTTTGACTTATGCTCAAGAACGATTGGGTGACTATGCGGGTCCCAAGTAGCAACAATGTCGTTACCTTGAACTTCAGCATTATCTTGAACTGTTAATACCGCACCGTAAGGTACTTTATAACGCTCTTTCTCACGGCCATAACTATCGATAATAGTGATTTCCGTAGAACGTGAAGTAATAACAATCTTACCGTCTGTGTTTAATACATATTTTGCGTTATGAAGCTTCAATGTACCGTTAGTTTTAACTTGTACATTGTTCTCAGCAGACGCTCTTGATGCCGCACCACCGATGTGGAATGTACGCATCGTAAGCTGTGTACCCGGCTCACCGATTGATTGTGCCGCGATAACACCCACTGATTCACCCGCGTTGATGATATGACCACGTGCAAGGTCACGACCATAACACTTAGCACATACACCAAAGTCGTTATCACACGTGATAACTGAGCGTACACGAACTTCATCAACTGAATGCTCTTCTAAAAGGTCACACAGTTTTTCGTCAAGCATCACGTTACGCTCTACTAGCACTTCATTAGTGCCAGGGATCACAACATCTTCTGCAACAACACGACCTAGAACACGTTCACGAAGTGCTTCTACAACGTCACCACCTTCGATAAGTGGTTTCATTGTTAAGCCATCTTCTGTGCCACAGTCGTCTTCATTGATTACCAAATCTTGTGCAACGTCTACTAGACGACGCGTTAGATAACCCGAGTTCGCTGTTTTCAGTGCTGTATCGGCAAGACCTTTACGCGCACCGTGCGTTGAGATGAAGTACTGTAGTACGTTTAGACCTTCACGGAAGTTAGCCGTGATTGGTGTTTCGATGATTGAACCATCTGGACGTGCCATTAGACCACGCATACCAGCTAGCTGACGGATCTGAGCGGCACTACCACGAGCACCTGAGTCGGCCATCATAAACACTGAGTTAAATGAAGCTTGCTCTTCTTCTTCGCCTTTGGCGTTAATAACCGTGTCTTTTGACAAGTTCGCCATCATCTCACGTGATAAGTTTTCATTTACACGTGACCAGATATCGATAACTTTATTGTACTTTTCACCAGCAGTTACAAGACCTGATTGGAATTGTTGGTTGATTTCAGTTACTTCAGCTTCTGCTGCTTCAATGATTGATGCTTTAACCGGTGGGATAACTAAGTCATCAATACCGATAGAAACACCTGACTTCATTGCGTAATGGAAACCGGTGTACATTACTTGGTCAGCAAAGATAACCGTATCTTTAAGACCTAAACGACGGTAACACTCGTTTAATAAGCTAGAAATCTGCTTTTTACCTAACGCTTGGTTAATTGAAGCGTACGGCATACCTTTTGGTAAAATAAGCGATAAAATTGCACGACCTACAGTAGTGTCGATAATTGTTGTAGTATCAACAACTTCACCGTCTTCGTTTTTAACAGCTTCTTTAATACGTACTTTTACACGCGCATGCAGTTCGGCATTACCACTACGGTAAGCTTTTTCTGCTTCTTTAGGATCTTTAAATACGATACCTTCGCCTTTCGCATTAATGCGATCGCGCGTCATGTAATAAAGACCTAATACAACGTCCTGTGATGGAACAATGATTGGCTCACCATTCGCAGGAGATAGGATGTTGTTTGTTGACATCATCAATGCACGGGCTTCAAGCTGTGCTTCAATCGTTAGCGGTACGTGTACCGCCATTTGGTCACCATCGAAGTCAGCGTTGTACGCCGCACAAACTAATGGGTGCAAATGGATTGCTTTGCCTTCGATAAGCACAGGCTCAAACGCTTGGATACCCAAACGGTGAAGTGTTGGTGCACGGTTAAGTAATACTGGATGTTCACGAATTACTTCGTCTAACACATCCCATACTTCCGGAACTTCACGTTCTACCATTTTCTTCGCAGCTTTGATTGTCGTAGCCATGCCGCGACGCTCTAATTTGCCATAGATAAATGGTTTGAATAGCTCAAGTGCCATCTTCTTAGGAAGACCACATTGGTGAAGCTTAAGTGTAGGACCAACCGTGATTACAGAACGGCCAGAGTAATCTACACGCTTACCAAGTAAGTTCTGACGGAAACGACCTTGCTTACCCTTGATCATATCAGCAAGCGATTTAAGTGGACGTTTGTTAGAACCTGTAATTGCACGACCACGACGACCGTTATCAAGTAGCGCATCTACCGCTTCTTGTAACATACGTTTTTCGTTGCGTACGATAATATCTGGTGCTGCTAAGTCTAATAGACGCTTAAGACGGTTATTACGGTTAATAACACGACGATAAAGGTCATTTAGATCAGAAGTCGCAAAACGGCCACCGTCAAGTGGTACTAATGGACGTAGATCAGGTGGCAATACTGGTAGTACTGTCATGATCATCCACTCAGGGTTATTACCTGATTGGTGGAACGATTCCATTAATTTAAGACGTTTAGTGATCTTCTTGCGCTTAGTTTCAGAGTTAATTGTTGGTAACTCTTCACGCATTTCAGCAATTAATTGTGCAAGATCGAGTTCACGCAGTAAGTCTAATACTGCTTCAGCACCCATCTTCGCTTCAAACTCATCACCGTGCTCTTCAAGTGCATCTAGGTATTCTTCTTCACCTAATAGCTGACTACGCTCAAGCGTTGTCATACCAGGCTCAGTTACGACGAATGATTCGAAGTAAAGAACACGTTCAATATCACGAAGCGTCATATCAAGCATTAAGCCGATACGTGACGGTAATGATTTTAAAAACCATATATGTGCAACTGGGCTCGCAAGGTCGATGTGACCCATACGATCACGACGCACTTTAGTGAGTGTTACTTCAACGCCACACTTTTCACAGATCACACCACGGTGTTTAAGACGCTTATATTTACCACATAAGCATTCATAATCTTTCACTGGTCCGAAAATACGGGCACAGAATAAGCCATCGCGCTCAGGCTTGAAAGTACGGTAGTTAATAGTCTCAGGTTTCTTTACTTCACCGTATGACCATGAACGAACCATGTCTGGTGAAGCAAGACCAATGCGAATTGCATCGAATTCTTCGGTCTTATTTTGTTGCTTCAGAAACTTAAGTAAGTCTTTCACCTTAGCTCTCCTGTCGGAGTTAATCTTGAGGACGGATAATTTCGTCCCTACATTCTATTCGGCCGTAACAGGTGCTACAGGCTAGCTGTAGCACCTAATTGGCTTAATTTTCTTCCAACTCGATGTTGATACCCAATGAGCGGATTTCTTTCAACAATACATTGAACGATTCTGGCATACCTGGTTCCATTTTATGGTTACCATCAACGATGTTTTTATACATCTTAGTACGACCGTTCACGTCATCCGACTTCACTGTTAGCATTTCTTGTAGTGTGTAAGCAGCACCGTAAGCTTCAAGTGCCCATACTTCCATCTCACCGAAACGCTGGCCACCGAACTGTGCTTTACCACCCAGCGGCTGCTGAGTAACAAGGCTGTAAGAACCAGTTGAACGCGCATGCATCTTGTCATCAACTAAGTGATTTAGTTTCAGCATGTACATGTAACCTACAGTTACTTGACGTTCGAACTGATCGCCAGTACGGCCATCATAAAGTGTAACCTGACCACTACGTGGGTAGCCACCTAGCTCAAGCATGTCTTTGATTTCGCTTTCTTTCGCGCCATCAAATGCAGGAGTAGCAATTGGTAAACCACCTTTTAAGTTTTCAGCTAAACGACGGATTTCGTCATCAGAGAAGCTAGCAATATCGACAACCTGACGAGATTCACCGATCTCATAAGCTTGCTTGATGAATTCACGCAGCTCATGTAGCTCACGTTGTTCTTTCATCATTTCTTCAATACGCTCACCAATACCACGTGCAGCTAGACCCATATGTGTTTCTAGGATCTGACCGATGTTCATACGTGATGGTACACCCAGTGGGTTAAGTACGATATCAACAGTACGACCTTTGTCATCGTATGGCATATCTTCTACTGGTACGATAGTCGAGATAACACCTTTGTTACCGTGACGACCCGCCATTTTATCACCTGGTTGAATACGACGTTTAACAGCTAGGTATACTTTAACAATCTTAAGTACGCCTGGTGCTAAGTCATCACCTTGGGTAATTTTACGACGTTTGTTTTCAAACTTCTTATCGTATTCAGCTTTAAGCTCATCATACTGGGCTGCTAGTTGCTCAAGTTCAGCTTGCTTGTCTTCTTCAGCAAGGCTTTGAGTAAGTAGTTTCTCAGCATTTAGTGATGCTAATCTTTCTTCGTCTTGACCGGCTGCAATAAGTAACTTACGAGCACGATCTAACACGCCTGCTTCAAGAATACGGAATTCTTCATTAAAGTCTTTTTTCGCATCACGAAGTTGCATTTCTTCAACTTCTAGCGCGCGCTTGTCTTTTTCAACACCGTCACGGGTGAAAACTTGCACGTCAATTACAGTACCAGTTACAGAGTTTGGTACACGTAATGAGCTGTCTTTAACGTCAGACGCTTTCTCACCGAAGATCGCACGTAGTAGCTTCTCTTCAGGAGTTAATTGCGTTTCGCCTTTCGGAGTCACTTTACCTACTAGAATATCGCCGCCTTTAACTTCAGCACCGATATAAACAACGCCTGATTCATCAAGCTTGCCTAGTGCAGATTCACCCACATTCGGGATATCTGCTGTGATTTCTTCTGGACCTAACTTAGTATCACGGGCAACACACTGTAGTTCTTGAATGTGGATAGTCGTTAGACGATCTTCTTCAACTACGCGCTCTGATAGTAGGATTGAATCCTCGAAGTTATAACCGTTCCATGGCATGAATGCCACGCGCAGGTTTTGACCAAGGGCTAAGTCACCTAAGTCAGTCGAAGGACCATCTGCTAACACGTCACCACGAGTAACCGGTTCGCCAACCATACAAGTTGGTTTTTGGTTAATACATGTATTTTGGTTAGAACGTGTGTATTTGGTTAAGTTGTAGATGTCGATGCCCGCTTCACCAGGGATGCGTTCTTCTTCATGTACATTAACAACGATGCGACTTGCGTCAGCATACATTACTTCACCACCACGTTTTGCAACAATCGTTACACCAGAATCTTTCGCTAGTGTTAACTCAATACCTGTACCTACTAACGGTTTGTCCGCTTTCAATGTTGGTACTGCTTGACGTTGCATGTTTGAACCCATCAATGCACGGTTAGCATCATCGTGTTCTAGGAACGGGATAAGTGCTGCCGCTACAGAGATCACCTGTTGTGGTGATACATCCATATATTGCTGGTCCATGCGACCCATAAAGGTTGATTCACCTTTGTGACGACATGGAATTAATTCATCTACAAACTCATTGTTTTCAGTTAAGTTTGAGTTCGCCTGTGCGATAACAAACTGACCTTCTTCAATGGCTGATAAGTAATCAACTTCATCAGTTACAACACCATCTACCACTTTGCGGTAAGGTGTTTCTAAGAAACCGTAGTCATTTGTACGTGCGTACGTAGACAATGAGTTAATTAGACCGATGTTTGGACCCTCAGGCGTCTCGATTGGACATACGCGACCATAGTGAGTTACGTGAACGTCACGTACTTCGAAGCCAGCGCGCTCACGAGTAAGACCACCCGGCCCTAATGCAGAAATACGACGCTTATGCGTTACTTCTGATAGCGGGTTATTTTGGTCCATAAACTGTGATAACTGAGATGAGCCAAAGAACTCTTTAACCGCTGCCGAAATAGGCTTAGCGTTAATAAGATCTTGTGGCATGATCGCATCTAGGTCACCTAAGCTTAAACGCTCACGTACAGCACGTTCAACACGTACTAGACCTACACGGAACTGATTCTCAGCCATTTCGCCAACACTACGGATACGACGGTTACCTAAGTGATCGATATCATCAACTTCACCTTGACCGTTACGAATAGCAATAAGTACTTTCATAACAGACACGATGTCGTCTTTGCTTAATGTGCCTGGGCCTGTGTCAGTGTCATAACCAACACGGCTATTGAACTTCATACGACCTACAGTAGATAAGTCATAACGTTCTTCAGAGAAGAACAAGTTCTCAAATAAGGCTTCAGCCGCGTCTTTCGTCGGTGGCTCGCCTGGGCGCATCATGCGATAAATTTCTACTAGTGCTTCTAAGCGGTTAGTGCTTGAATCGATACGTAAGGTATCTGAAATGTATGCACCACTGTCCACTTCATTGATATATAACGTATCAATTTTAGTGTGACCTGCTTTAACCAATTCAGCCATTAACTCTAGAGTTAATTCATCATTTGCGTTAGCGATGATCTCACCCGTTGACTCATCAACGTAGTTTTTCGCAACAACGCGACCAATGATGTACTCATGTGGTACTTCTAAATTGTTGATGCCTTTTTTCTCAATGCTCTTGATATGGCGCGCAGTTACACGACGGCCTTTTTCAACTAGCACTTCACCGTCTTCACCTTTAATATCAAAGGCAGCGGTTTCACCACGTAAACGTGAAGGCACAAGTTCCATAAGAACTTTACCGTCAGTTACTTCAAACGCAGTGGTTTCGAAGAAGATGTCTAAGATCTCTTCTGTCGTGTACTCAAGTGCACGCAGCATGATTGACGCCGGTAATTTACGACGGCGATCGATACGTACATACAAGTTATCTTTTGCATCAAACTCAAAATCTAACCATGAACCACGGTATGGGATAACACGTGCATTATAAAGCACTTTACCTGATGAGTGAGTTTTACCGCGGTCGTTATCAAAGAATACACCAGGGCTACGGTGTAGCTGAGAAACGATAACACGCTCTGTACCATTGATTACAAAAGTACCGGTATCGGTCATGAGCGGAATTTCGCCCATGTAAACTTCTTGCTCTTTAATGTCTTTAACTGTGCCTGGAGCTTCTTTGTCCATCACTACAAGGCGCAATTTTACGCGAAGTGGAGCAGAATAAGTCACACCGCGAATTTGACATTCTTTTACATCGAAAACTGGCTCACCAATACGATAACTTACGTATTGAAGCTCAGAATTTCCCGAGTAGCTTTTGATTGGAAACACAGAACGGAAGGCAGCTTCCAAACCATGATCGCCATCAGCGTCCGGCACTAAGAATTTTTTAAACGATTCTAACTGCGTTGACAGTAAGAAAGGTATATCCAAAACTTGTGGACGTTTACCAAAATCCTTACGGATACGTTTCTTTTCAGAATAAGAGTAAGCCATGGGGTTCCTCAGCTTGCTGATCTTTGACCCGACCTGTTCTTGTAAGAACAGACTTAACTGGCATCTAAGCCAAGATTGTACAACATTTAATTGTTGTTCCGATAAACTCTCACCTTAACACTAGCAAACTATAAAGCGTTGAAAGTAAAGAGAAAACCAGATTTTATTTGCGCGATAGGAATACATCGCTCTATAGCGCAAAAAGGCCGGTGATTATATAATCACCAGCCCTTGCCTGATTGCTCAGGCAGCGAACCTAGCGTGAGCTAGATTACTTAACCTCAACTTCAGCACCAGCTTCAGTAAGTTCTTTTGCAAGTGCTTCAGCTTCTTCTTTAGATACACCTTCTTTAACAGGTGTAGGAGCAGCTTCAACAAGCGCTTTCGCTTCTTTAAGGCCTAGGCCAGTTGCGCCACGTACAGCTTTGATTGCCGCAACCTTGTTAGCGCCAGCGCCAGTAAGGATTACGTCAAATTCAGTTTTCTCTTCAGCAGCTTCAGCAGCAGGACCTGCTACCATAGCAGCTGCAGCAGTTACGCCGAATTTTTCTTCCATTGCTTCAACAAGAGCAACAACGTCCATTACTGACATTTCAGCAATTGCGTCAAGGATTTGGTCTTTAGTTACAGACATTACAAATTTCCTAATAATTAACGGACTCTAGGTCCAAAAAAATTTTACACCGAAAGGTTGATTAAACAGCTTAAAATTAAGCAGCTTGCTCAGCTTTCTGTACACGTACTGCTTCAATTGTTTTACACAATTTGCCAGCAGACGCTTCTTTCATAGCGCTCATTAAGCGTGCAACAGCTTCGTCGTATGTAGGTAGAGTTGCAAGCATAGCTGCATCTACTACATTGCCTTCAAAAGCGGCCGTTTTAAGCTCAAATTTCTCGTTCTTTTTTGCAAAAGCAGAAAAGATACGTGCAGCAGCACCTGGGTGCTCTGATGAGAAAGCGATTAAGCTTGGACCAACAAATGAATCAGAAAGGCACTCAAACTGTGTTCCTTCAAGAGCACGTTTTGCTAGAGTGTTACGGACAACTTTCATCCAAACACCATTTGCACGAGCTTCTTTACGAAGGGCAGTGATTGCGCCAACTGTTACACCACGAGAATCTGCAACAACTGCAGATAGAGCACCATTGGCTGCTTCGTTGACTTCAGCAACAATTGCTTTTTTGCCTTGAAGATTTAAAGCCATGGGTGTTACTCCTGGTTTAATGGGGTTACCGACATTCGGTTTCCCTGTTCTACTCTTCCCTATCAAACAAGATAGAGATGCTTTTTACGGCGAGAGCCAGAAGGATTAGGAAAAATCTATCTGGGGATTCACACCGTCTACGTAGGTTAATATTAAGGCCGAAGCCACCTACGGTCTTGGACGGAAGCCCAATTTATCGCTTTACCCGAAGGCGCACCGAAATTATGGACTTCAACCCGAATTCTTTACTTGTCGAAAAATTAAATTTTTCAACAAAATGGCGCAAGATTATAGTACAAATTTCACGCCATGTAAACACTCAATTAAACAACAGCAGTGCTTAAAGTGCTTTGGTCAACAGATACACCTGCGCCCATTGTTGTAGAGATGGTTACTTTCTTCACGTAAACACCTTTTGCTTGTGAAGGTTTAGCCTTCTTAAGCGCAACAATAAGAGCTTCAAGGTTTTGTTGAAGTTGCTCAGCTGTGAAATCAACCTTACCAATAGTAGTATGGATGATACCATTTTTGTCATTGCGGTAACGCACTTGACCAGCTTTTGCATTTTTAACTGCTTCTGCAACGTTAGGTGTTACAGTACCAGTTTTAGGGTTTGGCATTAGACCACGTGGACCTAAGATTTGACCTAGTTGACCAACAACACGCATAGCGTCTGGTGATGCAACAACAACGTCAAAGTTCATCTCGCCTTTTTTAACTAATTCAGCAAGATCTTCCATACCTACTAATTCAGCACCGGCTTCTTTCGCAGCTTCTGCGTTAGCGCCTTGTGTGAATACTGCAACGCGAACGTCACGACCAGTACCGTTTGGTAGTACAGTTGCACCACGAACGTTTTGGTCAGATTTACGAGCATCAATACCAAGGTTAACAGCAACGTCAACACTTTCTACGAATTTAGCTGTCGCTAACTCTTTTAAAAGAGCAACTGCTTCGTTGATTTCGTAATCTTTAGTCGTTTCCACTTTTTCGCGGATAGTACGCATACGTTTAGTTAATTTAGCCATTATCTTAGTCCTCTACGTTCAAGCCCATCGCACGCGCAGAACCTGCGATAGTGCGAACCGCAGCTTCTAAATCAGAAGCTGTAAGGTCAGGTTTTTTAGTCTCAACGATCTCTTCAAGTTGAGCACGTGTTACTGTGCCTACTTTTTCAGTGTTAGGACGGCCTGAACCAGATTTGATACCTGCAGCTTTCTTAAGTAAGTAAGCAGCCGGTGGCGTTTTCATGTCGAACGTAAATGAACGGTCGCCGTAAACAGAGATCACTACAGGAACTGGAGCGCCTTTTTCGATAGATTCTGTACGTGCGTTGAACGCTTTACAGAATTCCATGATGTTTACACCGTGTTGACCTAGTGCTGGACCTACTGGAGGACTAGGGTTAGCCATACCAGCAGCAACTTGTAGCTTGATTAGAGCTTCAACTTTCTTAGCCATTATAAATACCTCATTAGGTGGGTCTTAGCCTTGTGCGCGCGAGGACGCGTACTCTAACGGCTTCCCAGTTTAAAAATTGGTTTCTCACTTTCTGTAAGCAAATCAAGAAACTCTTGCTCTGAATACAAAAAGGCCGCTGATTATAAGTTAATCAGCGGCCTTTATCAAGCTTTATACCAAAACATTAAAACATTTGGTATAAACCATTTAATTTAATTAGCGATCTTGCTCAACTTGACCGAATTCAAGTTCAACTGGAGTTGAACGACCAAAAATAAGTACCGATACTTTTACGCGGCTCTTTTCATAGTCAACGGCTTCAACCACACCGCTAAAGTCAGCAAATGGGCCATCAACAACGCGTACCACTTCACCTGGCTCAAACAATGTTGCAGGTTTAGGCGCTTCAGCATTTTCTTGTAAACGGTTCAGGATACGATCTGCTTCTTTAGAGCTAATAGGTGCTGGACGATCAGACGTGCCACCAATAAAGCCCATTACACGTGCAGTGCTGTTCACTAAGTGCCAGCTTGCATCGTTCATATCCATTTGGATAAGCACATAACCTGGGAAGAACTTACGCTCAGATTTACGCTTTTGACCTGCGCGCATCTCAACCACTTCTTCAGTAGGCACTAATACTTCACCAAAACTATCTTCCAAACCTTCGATCTTGATATGCTCAAGAATAGTCTGTGCAACACGCTTCTCATAACCTGAGAAAGCCTGTACTACGTACCAACGTAGTTTCTTTTCGTTGTTCTCATCCGACATGGGATCAGATCTCCAATCCAGTTAAAAAGCCTACTGCGCGGAATAATATACCATCTAATCCCCAAAGGATAAGTGCCATAATCGCAGTTGCAACCATTACAATAAATGTCGTATGGGTAGTTTCTTGGCGCGTTGGCCACACTACTTTACGTACTTCGATGCGTGCTTCTTTTGCAAAAGCAAGAAAGGTACGCCCTTTTTCAGTTTGTGATGCAATGCCTAAACCAGCAGCCACCGCAACCACAACACCAATAGCACGGAGTAACACAGATTGATCTGCGTACATGTAGTTTCCAACTACTGCGCCTGCAAGTAGCGCAATTGCTACAAGCCACTTTACTGAATCCATCGCACTTGATGGCGTTTCTACATTCGTGCTCATAATATTATTACCTTAACTACAGACACAACAACCCTACACTATGGCAGGGTTAATCCATTAAAATCCAAACTTAAAAACAGACTTATTTAAACCGATTTTTAACCCTAGACTTTACCCACTAACAGGAAAATTGGCAGGGGCGGAGAGATTCGAACTCCCAACCGTCGGTTTTGGAGACCGCTGTTCTACCAATTGGAACTACGCCCCTGCAAAGTGGATGCCTATTATACTTACGCAATTCATTAACACAAGTGTAAAAGATACCCAGAAGTCAAAATCTCACCACTGGATTGAAAAATCCACCTTAACATTGATTAAAAAGCAGTTTATGATTGTTTCAATTAAAGGGATTTTAACATTTATCAGGAACGTAGTGCCTACAATAAAAACAAGCATCTATATCGCCCTTTTAGGGTTTATTGGGTTATTGCACAGTCAAGCTTTTGCCCTATCACTGCATTTGGATTCATTTTCTAATGAGCAAGGTTTAACGCAAAATTCGATTACTTGTAGCGTTACTGATGCACGAGGGTTTCACTGGTTTGCTACTCAAAGTGGCCTTAATCGCTTTGATGGCTATGAGTTTAAACGCTTTAAGTCACATCCTACCCAGCCAAGTATAGCTGGGAATTGGATCACAGACTGCCTTAAAACAAGCGATAACTTGCTGTGGTTTGCCACCGCCACACAGGGGCTGAACGCACTAAATACTGAAACAGGTGTATTTACCCAGTTTGATCAAAATAGTGCACTTGCAATAAAAGATAACCGCATTTGGTCAATCCTAGCAGATCAACAGAATAATATTTGGTTAGGCCATGAAGAAGGGTCTTTAACCCGTTTAAACCTGATAAACAATGAAGTTGAGTATTTTCAATACACACAGCATGGTAATCTTATTTTTCAGGATATGGTCATTGATACGCAGCAAAATTTATGGCTTGCGAGTAACCAAGGTCTCGTTAAATTTAATCCAGCAACTGGGCAGTTTAGTTACTTCCCAACAAGTAAAAAGCAACTATGGCGCCTTAAGCTAACTACACAAGGGCAATTGCTGATTGCTAGTAAAACAGGTCTGAGTATATTTGATCTCCATAAAGAGCACTTTACTGAGGTCACGCAACTGACCAATATATGGATCAGTGATATCTTAATTGATGATAATAATAATTTATGGCTAAGCAGTTATGGCCATGGTTTGTACTATAACCCTAACTATCAGACTAAACTTAACGACTTTACTCAGCTTAAGCATCAGCCACAACAACGCCATGGCCTTGTTAATGACCACCTACTCTCCTTGTATCAAGATACTCAGGGCATTATTTGGATTGGAAGTGATGGCTATGGTTTACAACGCTATGATCCTCGTCAAAATCAGTTTCATCATCAACAACATCATGACGAGCAAGCCACAACTATTAGCCACAACTTTGTGCGTGCCTTACTCAAGGATAGCCAAGGGCAATTATGGGTCGGTACTCGTAATGGCTTAAATCGACAAACCGAAGACGGTTTTGTGCGTTATCTGATCAACAACAGTAATCTCACTAATAACAATATCTTTAGTCTCCATCAAGATAACCAACAACGCATATGGATTGGCACCTACGGTGGTGGACTTCTGCGTTATAATCACGATAGCGATGACTTTACAGCATTTACGGTGCAAAGCCACCAGCTCAGCAGCGACTATATCTACGCGATCACCAGTGATCAAAGCGGTAATTTATGGCTAGGTAGTAACCAAGGATTAAGCCGGTTTAACCCCAGTAATTACGCCGTAACGCATTTTCAACATTCGGAACAATCGTTAAGCCTATCGAATAATATTGTATTTAGCCTAATTTACGACACTCAAGCCAATGCGATTTGGGCTGGTACCCGCGTGGGTTTAAACAAACTCTCGCTAGATAACTACCAATTTAGCCACTACCAAGCTGAGCCAACAAAAGCTAACAGCTTAACTCACAACATGGTCACAGCTTTGCATTTGCAAGATGAAAATACCCTATGGGTGGGAACATTCGGGGGCTTAAACAAATTCGATAAAGTCAGCGGTACAATAACTCCCATCACTGAACATAATGGCCTGCTCAATGATAATATCTTTGCTATTAAACAAGATAAGACAGGCCAGTTATGGTTGGCAAGCAATCAAGGTTTGACTCGTTATGAGCCAAACTCTAATAGTATGCAGCACTTTTTACCCCGAGATGGAGTACAACATAATTCATTTATCCTTGGAGCCGCTTTTCAGGCAGCAGATGGCGAGCTACTCTTTGGTGGGATCAACGGCTTTAATCAGTTCGATCCGCTCAAGCTGCAACTAGCCGCAAAGACTCCTGAACCAGTATTAACTGAGTTACTGATTAACAACCAAGTTATTAGCACAGCACAATATACCAAACACCAATCTCATACTGCCCCCATGATGAGCTACACTAAAACACTACGCTTTAATAAAAGTGATGGCGTAATTGGTTTTAAATTCGCAGCGCTTAATAGCCCTTCCGCACCTCAACAATATCAATATGCCTATAAACTGGCAGGCTTTGATAAACAATTTCTTTATACTGATGCCCAACAACGGCAGATAAATTATCCACAATTGCCCGCGGGAGATTATCAACTAAAGCTAAAAGTAAAAGATCAATATGGCCTGTGGAGCAAAACCAGCACGCTAGTTGCACTAACAGTGGTACCACCTTGGTGGCAAAGCCAATTTGCAATTGCTGTTTATTGTATCGTCACTGTGCTTATCATCTGGTTGATTGTCGCCTCGCTATATCGTGCTAAACTTGCTGAGCAGAGCAGCCAACAAGCCCAACAGCTAAATCGTTTAAAGAGCCAGTTCTTAGATAATATTAGCCATGAGTTAAAAACGCCATTGAGCCTAATTTTAGCCCCACTGGAAAGCCTACAACTTCAACATCAAGATCACGCAAGCTCTACACAGCTGTCGATGATCAAACGAAACAGCCTGCGTTTACTTAGCTTAATTAATCAACTACTGCAGCTAAGCCAACGTCCCAGCACTGCCATTCAGTATGTTTCCCCCTACCCACTGGCATCATTTATAGAGCAATTGGTAGCCGATTTCAGTGTCTTGTTTGAGCAAAAAGGTATTCAATTAACATTTACGGATCTCACTTCCCAAGACTGCCTAATTATCCTAGCACCAGAACATACAACTTCTATTATAAGTAATTTAATCAACAATGCCTTGAAATACACACACTCTGGTGGGCGAGTTGAGGTGAGTTTATCAGTGCAGAATACACATGCTGTGATCATGATTACTGATACAGGTATCGGCATTGAAAAGCATCAACAACACTTAATTTTTGAACGTTTTACTCGTGTTACAACCCAACAAAGCGGCAGCGGTATTGGCTTAGCTTTAGTGAAGCAGCTATTAGCGCAATATGGAGGAGAGATCTCACTAACCAGCACAATCGGTGAAGGTAGCTGCTTTAGTGTCACACTCCCTTTAGTAACCGCTGAGCATAAGAGCGTCTCACAGCCGGTAGCTTTAAGTAACAACAACGACATAAACAAAATGAAAAAGCTGTTGATTGTTGAAGATCACACTGACATGCGCGAACTATTACTTACTTTATTTGCTGAGCATTATCATTGTTTAACGGCTATTGACGGAGAGCAAGGGTTAGCCATGTGTCAAACTGAGATGCCAGACTTAGTGATCAGCGATGTCATGATGCCTTGTATGGATGGCTACCAATTACTTAATACACTACGAACCAACAATCTGACTAGCCATATACCGGTATTATTACTCTCAGCTAAAGCCGATACCCAAAGTAGACTCAAGGGCCTTGATCTACTTGCCGATGACTTTTTAAGTAAACCATTTGAGCCCCAATTACTACTTAGCCGAGTACAAGGATTACTCAATATTCGCGCTGTACTTAATCGCCATTTAGCAAAACAACTAGCAGCCCATACCCCAACTTTAGAGCTAGATCCACAGCTTACCCAAAGTAAAGATTATCTGTTTACCGAACGACTAAAAACGGTGATCCGCGGCAACTACCATAACGACACATTTACTATCGAGGAATTTGCCGCTGAGTTATACCTCAGCCCCCGAGCCTTACAGCTAAAAATGAAAGCGCTCTACAACTTAACCCCCAGTGATTACATTCGTAACACCCGCATAGAATATGCCGAGCAATTACTGACTGATAGTGAGCTGGCGATTGGTTTGGTTGCCGAGCAAGTCGGCTTTAGTTCACAAAGTTACTTTGCTCGCTGCTTTAAAACTAAGCATGGCATCTCGCCAAAGCAATTTAGAGAAAAGAGCTGTCGCAATGTCAAAGTTTCGCCTGTGTGACCAAAGTGTTCGTTTCAGTACTACTTTTAACTTTATGATTTCTTTAAATTAACTTTAAAACAATTTGTAAAATATAAAACCCTACAGTTTTAATTTGGCATAGTAATTAAGGAAAATCATATGTTCACAACAACCAAAAAAGCACTGCTTGCAACCCTTATTGCAGGGAGCCTCAGTGCTTGTCAAAGTACTTCAACACAAGTGACCTCAAACCAAGACTCGCCAAATATTAACGACGTTGCTCAGCAGCAATACAATGGCCCAAAAGCACGTATTGCAG
The DNA here is from genome assembly GCF_005886375.1 of Pseudoalteromonas sp. S1727. NCBI lineage: Bacteria > Pseudomonadati > Pseudomonadota > Gammaproteobacteria > Alteromonadales > Pseudoalteromonadaceae > Pseudoalteromonas > Pseudoalteromonas sp. S1727. The sequence continues at coordinate 11,505 of NZ_PNDT01000023.1, read as the reverse complement.
TGGCACGCTTTACTGACAAATCAAACGACTCGCGTTGGTGGCGTAAAGAAATTGGCGATGGCATGGCTGATCAACTCACTACCGCCTTAGTGGGAACTAATCGCTTTATTGTACTGGAACGCCAAGCATTAGATGCCGTGTTATCAGAGCAAGATTTAGCCGTATCAGGGCGTGTCAGCGCAGCTTCTGGTGCCGCTTATGGTGAAATTGAAGGTGCTGAAATCGTTGTAGTTGCAGCTGTGACAGAATTTGACGATGACAGCTCAGGTGCAAGTATGGGTTCAGGTGGCTTTATTGGTGATGTGTTTAGTTCTGTATCTGCGGGCTTTTCAGGCTCACATATGGCGATTGATTTACGCCTAATAGACACTCGCACTTCACGTATTTTAGCCGCAACCAGTGTCGAGGGCGGTAGTAAAGACTTTGACTTCACCAGTGCCGCTACCAACTTTGGTGGTGCGCTTGTTGGGGGTAACTTAAGCGGCTGGTCAGATACCCCAAAAGAGAAAGCACTCAGAGAAGTGATCATCAAAGCAGTTGAGTTTTTACAAACAAAGGTACCTGACACTTACTACCGCTACAACAGTAATAACACTTTAGCCGCTGGATACACTGCGCCACCACCACTGACGATTAGCGCAGCCGCAACACCTAAAGCTGTTGCCCCCGTTGCTGCTGTTGATGTACCCACACATAGAATGCCGCATTATGAAAAAATGGATCTAGCTATGTCACGCATGAATCTAGTTTGTTTAGGGTATTTAAAAAGCCAACCGCATTACGAAGAATTTGAGACTGAAGATGTTGCCTATGACCGTCAAACCGTCATTGCTCTGCGTGAATATCAACAAGAAAAACAATTAAAAGTAACCGGCCTTGCTGATGAGGTAACAAAAAATCCTTAGATGATAGCCAGTGCTTAGCTAAAACAAATAAATCTGGCTTAGAAAGCTTAGGCAGTATGTTTAACTTTTAGAGCACTTGCTCTGACTCCAACTTGCAGCCAGTTTTATACTGGCTGCTATTTTCAGCTTACAGTAACTGTAATATGTCACTTTGGTAAAGTCACACAGCAAGCAAATTTGCTCAGATGGATGTTCTGCAGGTATCACCATCCACTGTAGTGCATTTTCAAAATCAGCTTTGTGCCAAAAAACAATTTAGCCGCATCATGCTCCAGCCGTAACTTTTCTAATTCACTCTGACGCGTCATTGAGTACCGTATAAACGTCAGTAAGTAAGCTTGAGGCGCCAAACCTAAAAGTCGTAGGTTGTAAATACTGCTCACCCATTAAATCGTGAGCTAAACGTAAGTAATTACTTGCATCAGATACTGTTTTAACCCCACCTGCGGCTTTAAAACCCACCACTTGTGATGATTGCTTAATGGTACTCAACATGATCTCTGTAGCTTCAAGAGTTGCATTTATAGCAACCTTTCCTGTACTGGTTTTTACAAAGTCAGCACCGCCGGCAATGGCCAGTTCTGTCGCTTGTTTAATCAATTCAGGGGTTTTTAACTCTCCCGACTCAATAATGACTTTAAGTTGTACATGTTCAGGGCAAAGCTCTTTAGATGCGCGTACATAATGCAGTGCTGTATCTGCATCACCATCAATCAATGCTTGATATGGCATTACTAAATCAATTTCATCAGCACCACGCTCAATCGCAATTAAGGTCTCGTTTACAACATTATTTAACGGGTTATTGCCCGTGGGAAAGTTAGTCACAGTGGCCACCTTTACGAAACTCAGCTCACGCTGTGCTAGAGCCAATTTAGCATCAGCAACAAACTGGCTGTACACACACACCGCCGCGGGAATACCTACGTTTGGCTCAATACTAGTGATCAAAGCCTGAATACTGGCTGTGGTATCGTCATCATTTAAACTGGTTAAATCCATTAATTTTACTGCTAGTGTCGCAGCGTCTAATTGTGTTGTCATAAAATCACCAAATCAGGTCAGGTATGAGTAATAGTACCAAAAATAGCAAATCTCGCTATAGCTAATAACCAAACACTCTAAGCTAACAAACGGCCCTCTATATAGCTTGCAACTCGTCGCAATCCCCTGTTAACTAAGGCTTAAGCCAAACCTAACCACCACATATAACATTTGGTTATATCAACTGGGTTTTAATTATTTTTTACTTCGCTTGCACCGCTATATTCTGCGTTTGTTGAAAAAGCATTTATGCTGCGATTTTTCTCTAGGGGTCTACTACATGCAATATTTACCTATTTTTACTAAGCTCGACAACAAACCTGTATTAGTTGTGGGTGGGGGAGATGTTGCGTTACGTAAATGTCGTGCATTTTTAAAAGCACGCGCTGCGGTAACGTTAGTAGCACCTGAATTCTGTGATGAGCTAAATACTTTAGCCAATAATAACGAAGTTACGTTGATCACGGATTACTTTAACGAACAGCACCTAGACGGCATGATGCTGGTAATTGCAGCAACCGATCTGGAAGATGTAAACGCGCAAGTGTTTGAATTAGCTAATGCGCGCAATGTTTTTGTTAACGTGGTTGATGACCAACCCAAATGCAGCTTTATTTTTCCATCCATTGTTGATCGCAACCCAATCACTATTGCGATCTCCAGTTCTGGTACAGCACCAGTACTAGCACGACGCTTACGCGAAAAATTAGAAACACTTATTCCACAGCACATCGGTCCGCTTGCTAGTTTAGTAGGCAGCTTTCGCGAAAAGGTAAAACAACGCTTTACACATTTTTCAGACCGTCGTCAGTTTTGGGAAACCGTATTTGATTCATCGGTAGTAAGTAAAGTGCAAAGTGGCGATACCACAGCCGCAGCACAGCAGCTTGAACAACTACTGGATGCGAAACCTGAGCCTGAAGGCGAAGTGTATGTGATTGGTGCAGGCCCTGGAGACCCTGAGTTGTTAACACTAAAAGCATTGCAATTAATGCAACAAGCTGATGTCGTAGTATACGACTATTTAGTTTCTGATGAAATTATGGAGCTTGTTCGCCGTGATGCCGACTTAGTGTGTGTTGGTAAACGTTTAGGTGATCACAGTGTGCCGCAAGAAGATACCAATCAAATGCTGGTCGATTTTGCCAAACAAGGTAAAAAAGTATGCCGTATTAAAGGGGGTGACCCATTCATTTACGGCCGTGGCGGCGAAGAAGTACAAGTGCTTGCAGCTAACCAAGTGAACTATCAGATAGTCCCAGGTATTACTGCAGCTGCAGGTTGCAGTGCCTATGCGGGTATTCCACTTACGCATCGTGACCATGCACAAGCAATACAGTTTGTCACCGGCCATTGTAAAAAAGACGGCCAAGAACTCGATTGGCAATCACTGGCTAAGCCAAACCAAACTTTAGCAATTTATATGGGGGTGATTAAATCCCCTCACATCCAAGCGCAGTTACTTAAACATGGCCGTGGTGCAGATACGCCAGTGGCAATTATTGAAAACGGCACGCGTAAAAACCAACGCGTAGTAACTGGGCAATTAGGTGAGCTGGCTGATTTAATCGAACGCCACAGCATTATTTCACCAGCATTATTAATTATTGGTGAAGTTGCGTCATTACATGAACAACTTCATTGGTTTGGCGAAAAAGCCCAAACCAGCAGCTTTGCACAACCCCTTACTGGTGTGGCATAGCTGTAAACTATTTAGATTTTAACTTTTAATCATTTTAGTAGGACGACTAACAATGGCTTTAACTCACCTTCAGCAATTAGAAGCTGAAAGTATCAAAATCATGCGCGAAGTTGCTGCTGAGTTTGAGAACCCAGTTATGCTTTACTCTATCGGTAAAGACTCATCGGTACTTTTACACTTAGCGCGTAAAGCGTTTTACCCAGGTAAAATTCCATTTCCACTGCTTCACGTTGATACCAACTGGAAGTTTAAAGAAATGATCGAATTTCGTGATCGCCTAGCCAAAGAGTATGGTTTTGACTTAATCGTCCATAAAAATCCTGAAGGTTTAGCGATTAATATCAGCCCATTTACCCATGGCTCTGGTAAGCACACCGACATTATGAAAACTCAAGGCTTAAAACAAGCTCTTGATAAGTATGGCTTTGACGCTGCATTTGGTGGTGCGCGCCGTGATGAAGAAAAATCACGAGCAAAAGAGCGTGTTTACTCGTTCCGAGATAAACACCACCGCTGGGATCCAAAAAACCAACGTCCTGAGCTTTGGAATACCTATAACAGCCAAGTTAACCCAGGCGAAAGCATTCGTGTATTCCCGCTTTCTAACTGGACTGAACTTGATATTTGGCAATATATCTATCAAGAAAACATTGACATGGTTCCGCTTTATTTAGCTAAAGAGCGCCCAGTGGTTGAACGTGACGGCACCTTGATTATGGTTGACGATGAACGTATGCCACTTGCTGATGGCGAAGTACCCATGATGAAGTCAGTGCGTTTTCGTACTTTAGGTTGTTACCCGCTTACTGGTGCGGTGGAATCAACAGCCAGTTCACTGACTGAGATTATCGAAGAAATGCTGCTATCGACTTCATCAGAGCGTGAAGGCCGAGTGATTGACCATGATTCAGCAGGTTCAATGGAAAAGAAAAAACGTGAGGGCTATTTCTAATGTCTACCAATACTAACGATACAATTAATGAAGTAAGAGCAATTGGCATCGACGCCTACCTTGCTCGCCAACAAGATAAAAGCCTGTTACGTATGTTGACCTGTGGTAGTGTGGATGATGGTAAATCAACCCTGATTGGCCGCCTATTACATGACAGTCACCAGATTTATGAAGATCAATTAGCGGCATTACACAAAGATAACGAAAAAGTAGGTAACGCTGGTGAAGAGCTAGATTTAGCGCTACTGGTTGACGGCCTCCAAGCCGAACGTGAGCAAGGCATCACGATTGACGTAGCGTACCGTTATTTTTCAACAGCAAAACGTAAGTTTATTATTGCTGATACCCCAGGGCACGAGCAATACACCCGCAACATGGTAACTGGCGCATCCACCAGTGACGTGGCTATCATTCTTGTTGATGCGCGTTATGGCGTACAAGTACAAACTAAACGCCATAGCTTTATTTGTGACTCTTTAGGCATTAAACAATTTGTTGTAGCAATCAATAAAATGGATATCGTTGATTTTGACGAAACTGTTTATGAGCGCATTAAAGCAGATTACCTAAAATTTGCCGAGCAACTTAACGTAGCTAACATTAAGTTTGTACCTATGTCGGCACTTAAAGGTGATAACGTAGTAACACGCTCTGAGCACACGCCGTATTACACTGACAAACCACTGCTTGAGTTATTAGAAGACTCGCCAGCGGCAGAAACAGACACAGGCTTTGAAGCGCGTTTTCCTGTGCAATATGTAGTGCGCCCTAACCTGAACTTCCGTGGTTTCCAAGGTACATTAACCTCAGGAAAGTTACGTGTAGGCGATGCTGTAAAAGTATTACCATCAGGCAAAACATCAAGCATCAAAGAGATCGTAACCTTTGATGGGAACTTAGACACAGTCGAAGCTGGCCAAGCAGTAACCTTAACGCTTAACACTGAAATTGATATTAGCCGAGGGGACGTCATTGTACCTGCTGAGTCAACCGCAACAGTTACAAACCAAGTACAAGCAAAACTTGTATGGATGCATGAAGCACCATTGGTGTTAGGTAAAAGCTACAACTTTAAGTTAGGTAGTAAAAACACCTCAGCGATCGTGAAAAAGATTGATCACACTATCGATGTGAACACCCTTGAGCACGGCAGTGCAGATAGCCTACAGCTAAACGAAATCGCGATTGTAACTTTAGAGTTGACCGAAACTATTTTGGCTGATGCTTATCACAACAATCACGAAACCGGTGCTTTCATTTTGATCGACCGTTTATCTAACTTAACGGTTGCTGCGGGTATGATTGAAACTGTACTTGCTAAGCAAGAACAAACAAGTAACTTTAGTGAGTTTGAAGTTGAATTTAATGCCTTAGTACGCAAGCACTTTCCTCATTGGCAAGCGCTTGATATCTCAAAGCTTAAATAATCAACTTTGCCTGTTAAGGACGTATAAAGCATGTATCAACAGCTAGTATTAACAGGCATAATGCTAACTTTAGTCGGGTGCCTTTTTGGTACACGACTAAAGCCAGCATGGCTTTTTGTTGGCGCAATTGGCACCGCTTATCTTGGTGGCTTAATCGAGCTTGAAGATATGTTGATCAACTACGCTAACCCATCACTGATCACCTTAGTACTTTTAGTGTTGGTTTCTATCGCGGTTGAAAAAACCACGCTAGTACAAAAGCTTGCCCAATCATTATCAAAAGGAAGCTTAACCAGCTCAGTAACAAAGCTTGGGCTTTCTACTGCCTTTTTATCATCATTTACTAACAATACAGCGGTTGTCGCATCGCTTATTACCGCGATTAAAGACAGCCCTACACATTCCCCCTCTAAGCTACTATTACCGCTGTCGTATACCGCTATTTTAGGTGGCACAATTACCTTAATTGGTACCTCAACTAATTTAATCGTCAACGGTTTTGCCGTTGATGCAGGCATGGCACCACTGGGCTTTTTCGACTTTACCTTAGTTGGCTTAGGCGCATTAAGTGTGGGCCTTATTACTATTTTGGTGATGCTAAAATACTTACCTGACAACGGTAAAAACGACCAAGAAGTCGTGCCTTTCTACCTCGAAGGTAAAGTAGAGCCAGGCTCAAAACTGATAGGCAAAAGCGTTGAAGAAAATGGCCTGCGCGAGCTTAAAGATTTATTCCTCGCTGAAATTCTTCGTGGCGACAGGCGTATTTGTGCGGTAACTCCGCAACAAGTGATAAAGTCTGGCGATATATTATTGTTTGTTGGCGACATCAAATCAGTGCCACTGCTCACCCGCTTTGACGGTTTAAAAGTCGTCCATGATAAACACGAAAAAGACGTAGAACACCTTGTTGAAGTAGTAGTAAGCCAATCGTCAAAGTTTATTGGCAAAACAGTCAAAGAAATTCGCTTTCGCGAACAGTTTCATGCTGCCGTTATTGCCATTCGTCGCGGCCACGACCGCTTACAAGGTGGATTAGGTAAAGTACAATTACAAGCTGGCGATTCGCTGATCCTCGCCCCCGGTAAAGATTTTTATAATTTACCTAACCTAAAGCGTGAATTTGTGTATATCTCTGGGCTTGATTTACAAACTCATTTAGCGCCGAAACAGTCAAACTTAGTACTTGCCAGTTTTGCGGGTGTACTCGCGCTTAGTATTTTCAGCATCGTGCCTTTAGTTAAGGGCCTATTAGTATTACTAATTGCTTTAATGCTTACTGGTACTATTAAGCTCAGTGAAGTAAAACGTCGCTTTCCGATAGAGTTACTCGCAGTGGTAGGTAGCGCCATTGGCCTTGCTAAACTGATGATAGGCACCGGCCTTGCGGGGCAAATATCCAGCGCGATGTTTTATGTGTTGGGTGACTTTGGCCCCTACGGGGCATTTATCGCTATTTTTGTGATGACCGTAATGTTTACCGAGCTGATCACTAATAACGCAGCTGCGGCATTATCATTCCCTGTCGCCTATGCATTAGCGATTGGTTTTAATGTTGATCCACTACCATTTATTATGGCGGTGGCGTTTGGTGCATCAGCGAGCTTTATCTCCCCGTTCGGTTATCAAACTAACTTAATGGTATATAGCGCCGGCAACTATCGCTTAAAAGATTATGTATTAATGGGTTTACCGCTTTCTATTATTTATTCAATAACGGTATTAACCCTTATTCCGCTGGTGTTTCCTTTTTAAGCCAGCGCTACTTAGTATTTGATAAGAGAGTTTTACAATGGATGAGAACATTGTTTGGCATAATTATGCCATTACTAAAGCACAGCGTAGCGAGCAAAAAAGTCACAAGCCAGCAATTTTATGGTTTACTGGTTTTTCAGGCTCAGGTAAAAGCACCGTTGCTAACGCATTAGAAAGCGCACTTAATCAGCAAGGCATCCATACTTACCTGCTTGATGGCGACAACGTACGCCATGGCTTGTGTAAAGATTTAGGCTTTAGTGACGAAGACCGGATTGAGAATATCCGTCGTGTGGGTGAAACCGCTAAACTAATGGTCGATGCGGGGCTTTTGGTGCTCACCGCATTTATTTCCCCCTTCCGTGCCGAACGCGATATGGTAAGAGGCTTGGTCGACGAGAGTGAATTTATCGAAGTGTTTTTAGACACCCCACTGGACGTATGCGAAAGCCGCGATCCAAAAGGCTTGTATAAAAAAGCCCGTGCTGGTGAAATAAAGCACTTCACTGGTATTGATTCAGACTATCAAATACCTCATTCACCAGAAATAATTTTAGATACCAGCAAAAACACCCTAGACCAATCGGTGCAAGAGCTGATAGCGTATCTAAAGCAACAGCAAATAATCAAAGGTTAAGTCATGAACCAAACGGAACTGCTCGAAGAAATATTGATCCTCGCCCGCCAAGCTGGCAGCGCCATTATGGGGATTTACGAAAAGGATTTTAACGTTGAATACAAAGCCGATGAAAGCCCAGTAACCGACGCCGATCTAGCAGCTCATAAAGTGATTGCCAATGGCCTAGCCCACTTAACTCCAGACATCCCAGTACTCAGTGAAGAAAGCGCGAATATTAGCTGGGATGTACGAAAAACTTGGACCCGCTACTGGTTAGTCGATCCAATTGACGGCACCAAAGAGTTCATTAAAAAGAACGGTGAGTTTACCGTCAACATCGCGTTAATTGAAAATGGCAAACCCATATTAGCCGTAGTAGACGCTCCTGCCTTAGGCGTATCTTACCTCGCAAGCGACGCCATCGGCGCCTTTAAAGACCGCGGCGATGAGCGCATCGAACTTAAAGTAACAACTAAAGCTAACAAAGGGTTAATTCGTGTTGTCGGCAGCCGCTCGCACCCTTCCCCTGATCTAGCCGAGTTTGTAAAACAATTTGATGACGTTGAAATGGTCTCCAAAGGTAGTTCTCTCAAATTATGTTTAGTCGCCGAAGGTAGTGCCGATATTTACCCACGCCTCGGCCCAACCTGCGAATGGGATACGGGTGCCGGCCATGCGATTGCCGAAATCGCTGGCGCAAAAGTTACTAAACTCGACGGCAGCCCGCTGTTATACAACACCAAAGATGAATACTTAAACCCGTATTTTGTAGTTTCAGCACTGGAAGAATAAGAGCTTTCAGCTGTAAGCTATCAGCCGTCAGTTAAAGAGCAGACCGGCGTTAAATTTATCATCGTAGGCTGGGTTGAGCGATGCGAAACCCAGCATGTTTAAGCCATAAGCTGTAGAGCTTAAAGCGGTAAGTTATAAGCCAGCACTGCACTGAGGTCTGGTATTTCCGCTCTTTTGTAGGTCGGGATTTATCCCGTCACATTTTCAGGCTAAAGCCTGACCTACAAGACATAAAAGCATCCCCCCTTAGGAGTTGGCTTCAGCCACGAAAAATCCTGCTCTGCATTCTATTTGAAAAAACGAATTTCACCACAGAGAACACCGAGGCGCTTCGCGCTGCACAAAAGTCTGGTATTTCCGTTCTTTTGTAGGTCGGGATTTATCCCGAAAAGGACTGACAAGCAAGTCAACGTTAAATTGACCATTACAGAGTTAATTGAGTATCACAAAATCAGCCGACATAAACAGTAAGCTAAACTTCCCACCGGAGGCTTTAGTTACGAAAATATTCCTCTATCTAAAAAGCCGCTCGTAAAATCAGCATCTGTGCTTTAACATTCGTGATTCAATTAATTGATTCTATGGAATAAGTAATGACGACTATCGAAAGTGCGATTGATTCAGCCTACCAAGCACAGATTAAAAATCTCTATAATGCGCTAAGCCAAGGTGTATTGGCAGCAAATGGCGATGCAGATGCTATTTGTGCTGCAGAAGCAAGTTTTAAAAAAGGTCTAATCTTTGCTGCTGATATTAGAGCCCGCGCTATGGCTGCAATAGCATAATCTAAAAGCCCTGTAAGTTTGCACCTACAGGGCTTTTATTTGATCTAACTAAATACTCGATAGCGACTCACTAAGCAACAAAACCATAGATCAAAGCGGCCACTGCTAATAAGCCTACCACCAATACAAACAAAGAACTCATGCCACGGTACTGCTTTAATGCTGGCACTTTATATACCGCAATCATCGGCATGATAAATAATATCATCGCAATAATTGGCCCCGATAGTTGATCCATCATATCTAAGATACTTGGGTTTTTAACGGCACAAAACCAAATAGCAAAGAACATGATAGCTACACCAATTTTATCAGCGCTTTTCATCGACAAGCTTGTTTGTTTAGTCACCAACCCATTAAAGCTTTCTCGCGCACCTAAAAAATGACCTAAGAAAGATGAGGTAATAGCAATAAATGCAACCAAAGGACCAAAGGTAGCAATAAACGAGTTATCTGTGACATTAGCTAAGTAAGACAATATTGACACGTTCTGTGCTTTTGCTTGCAGCATTTGCTCTGGTGTTAAAGATAGTACACACGAAAATACAAATAGCAGCACAAATACAATTAACAACAAGCTAGTACGCTTTAGAATCGCCTCAGACTTAGCTGTCGCTTGATCGCCATAGTGACTTCGTTGCACATTTACAAAGCTTGAGATCGCCGCTGCGTGGCTAAATGAGAACACAATAATAGGGATTGACAGCCACAATGTTTTACTAAAGCCTGTAAACTCAGGAAAGGCCATATTGGGCACTTGCCAACTAGGGATCAAGTACAACGATAAGAACAATAAAATTCCTACTAAGGGATACACTAAAATTGCAAAAGCACGAAGCATCAATCGCTCACCGCCAAGCATGAGGCTAATCATACCAGCAACTAACACACCAGAAAGTAGTACTCGAGAAGGTGATTCCATACCAAGCTGATTAACAATAAAGCTATCAACGGTATTGGTTAAACCTACACCATAGATCAATAAAATCGGAAAGATTGATAAGAAGTACAAAAGAGAAATTAATCGACCCGCATTAGCACCAAAGTGCTCTTCGACCACATCAGTAAAATCCGCATCTTTATTTTTTGATGACAGCACAAAACGCGCTAAGCCACGGTGGGCTAAAAATGTCATCGGCAACGCCATGCACGCTAAAATGATCAGCGGCCAAAAACCACCGATACCAATATTGATAGGTAAAAATAAAATACCCGCACCAACGGCGGTCCCAAAAAGACTTAATACCCATTGGGTATCATGAAAATTCCATTTCGATTTACTTGTTGTCGATGCGTCAAACTGCGTAGCATCTGTGGAAGAGTTCATGCACTTAACCTATTAGTATAATAATTTGGCCAGAGCATATAGAAGTTAACCCACTATTGCAGTTTTTGGCGATGTATTTAAGTAAAAAATATAGCTTAATTTGTAATTACTCGGTTACTTACTGTCATGAATTTGAAACGGTCATAAAATGAAAGTTCACTCACAAATAGAGGAAATTAGTTTCGAGTTTCGAGTTT
>NZ_PNDT01000229.1:0-630 GCF_005886375.1 Pseudoalteromonas sp. S1727 | reverse complement strand
ATGATTGGCCTTGAAGCGGGTCAATCTGCGTTTGGTGATTTATATGCATGGTTTAAAAACCTGATGCTATGGCCAACTCGCCAATTAACAAATCTAAACGACGTTGAACAAAGCTTGATCAGCAAAATTGAAGATTCAATTTTAGTTGATTTATCTAAAGCTGCCAGTGCGTTACCGGTGAAAAACACTGACGTAACAGCACTTGACTGGGTCAACGGTCGTCGCACTCCTGATGCTGATCAAAGCGTAGCAATGGCCATGACGGGCATGAAAATGGGCACTGATGCGCCGCAGTTCTTTAAAGCATTAGTTGAGGCGACGGCCTTTGGCGCTCGCGCCATTACTGAGCGTTTTCAAAATGAAGGCGTGCCGATTGAGTCGGTGGTGGTGATTGGTGGTATTTCGAAAAAGTCTGACTACGTAATGCAAACTTGCGCAGATGTATGGAATTGTCCAATTGATGTGCTTGAAAGCGAGCAAAGCTGTGCGCTTGGTGCTGCAATTATGGCAGCAGTTGCTGCTGGTGAATATGCAAGCGTTGCAGATGCTCAGCAAGTTATGGCTTCAGCTGTGTGTCATCAATACCTACCGAACCCTGAGCGAGTTGAATTTTATACAGAACTCTATGCT
>NZ_PNDT01000228.1:0-322 GCF_005886375.1 Pseudoalteromonas sp. S1727 | reverse complement strand
ATGATTTAATTGAAGAGTGTAGCATACAGCACCCGAGCCTAAGCTACGATTATATCGTAGCCGTAGCTCGAAGCACGAAACTCGTAGCCTATTACACTTAAACTGCTTTTAGGTGGCTTGCTTTTTTAGGGTTAACTAATTCAGTTACAAAGCTTGTAAAGTCTGTTCCTAGGTTTTCGTCGCGCATGCTGTATTCCACAATCGCTTTTAAATAACCTAGTTTGTCGCCGCAATCATGGGCGCGGCCACTCATGTGAAATGCTTCAACCGTTTCAATTTTCATCAACATGTCTATCGCATCTGTTAATTGAATTTCACCACC
>NZ_PNDT01000227.1:0-614 GCF_005886375.1 Pseudoalteromonas sp. S1727 | reverse complement strand
ACGGCTACGATATAATCGTAGCTTAGGCTCGGGTGCTGTATGCTACACTCTTCAATTAAATCATAGGTGCATAATTATTTGGTCGTTTTTGCAAGGAAGTAACAACACTAGGGTATGTGATGAAATATGAAAGTTTAGATGTATGGAAGAAATCTTTTTCATTAAGTTTATTGATATATCGTGTTTTTAATGATTTACGAGATTTTGGCCTTAAAGATCAAATGTGCCGCAGTGCTGTTTCTGTACCAAGTAATATAGCAGAGGGATATGAACGTTATTCCGATAAAGAAAGAACCTACTTTCTTTCTGTGGCAAAAGGCTCTGTAGGAGAATTAAAAACACAACTTATGATTGCTTTTGAACTCGGTTATATTAATCATGAGCAAGCAGAGTTTGCATTAAATGAGTGCGAAGTAATTGGAAAGATGCTTGGGAAATTGATTTATGTAATCAAAAGCTCATGAGACCCTCACAACTTCCACTAACCTTATAATAAAATCTAAAGGCTAGGCTAAGTTGTTTGCCCGCAACCCGTAACCCGAAGCCCGTAACCCGCAACCCGAAGCTCGCAACCCGAAGCTTGCAACCCGAAACCCGAAACCCGAAACCCGAAA
>NZ_PNDT01000226.1:0-201 GCF_005886375.1 Pseudoalteromonas sp. S1727 | reverse complement strand
TGCGGGAGTGGCGGAATTGGTAGACGCGCTGGATTTAGGTTCCAGTAACTTCGGTTGTGAGAGTTCAAGTCTCTCCTTCCGCACCATGTTCTTGATAAGAACTAAAACTATCAAAATTTTTAGTTGGGATATCGCCAAGCGGTAAGGCACCAGGTTTTGATCCTGGCATTCCCAGGTTCAAATCCTGGTATCCCAGCCAAC
>NZ_PNDT01000225.1:0-352 GCF_005886375.1 Pseudoalteromonas sp. S1727 | reverse complement strand
TAGGCTTGGCTCAAGCTGATACCATTGAAGGGCCTTACATTGATCAAGGAGTATTTTTACGCAGTGGCTATCGAAGTGCTGATGAATTTACTGCATACCCCCTTGATAATGGCCAAACGACATGGAATGGCGCCGTTGATCCTAATGCTATCGATCCCGCTGCTTTTTATGCTAAAGACGGCAGTTTATGGATGGTATACGGTTCATACTCAGGTGGCATATTTGTCCTTGCAATGGATGAAACAACGGGTAAACCGCTGCCAGGCCAAGGTTACGGAACTAAGTTAGTTGGGGGTGACTATAGGGCTATCGAAGGGGCATTTGCCATGTCGAGCGCTGAATGTTCGTTGTT
>NZ_PNDT01000224.1:0-338 GCF_005886375.1 Pseudoalteromonas sp. S1727 | reverse complement strand
TATCAGCTTGAGCCAAGCCTAAATAAGAGCGGTTCCAACACACTTCATCAACCACATCTGGAGTATCTGGGTTATCTTGTGCACAGTGGTTGTAGTAAAACCAATACTTACCATTGGGTGCTTGAACTACATCAGCAGCCCAGTTACCTGTGAAGCCATCAGTCCATTCAATCCCTTCTGATATTTCAGTGGTGTAATTAAAGTCAAAAAGTGGGCTTTCATTTACTGCATTATTAGCAGATAAACTTGAAATCATTTCCCAGTTCATTAAATCGGTTGATTTAGCGGCCGCTAAATGTGAGCCAAAGATATAATAAGTATAATCGACTTTTTAATAT
>NZ_PNDT01000223.1:0-220 GCF_005886375.1 Pseudoalteromonas sp. S1727 | reverse complement strand
TGTTTTCTGTACTAAATGGCACCATAGTCCAGACTTTCTTATCAAAGCCCTGTACACCACCGTGTAAGTGGTTATCACCGTCATTGGTGGCTAACTGATAGTCGGTGCCGTTTAAGCTAAATTTACCATTAGCAATACGGTTACCAAAGCGGCCAATGATCGCGCCAAAGTAAGTGGTTGCATTGGTATAATCTGCTAAGTTATCCAAGCCTAAAACAAT
>NZ_PNDT01000222.1:0-328 GCF_005886375.1 Pseudoalteromonas sp. S1727 | reverse complement strand
TGCCATTTAGTACAGAAAACAGTGCGGGTGTCACTCTTAGTTTAGTGAGCCCTGATGGCGACCAAGGTTACCCTGGCGAGCTTACAACACAAGTGACCTACACACTGACCAACAAAAATACCCTAGATATGCAATTTGTGGCAAAAACCAATAAGCCAACCATCATTAATATGACCCAGCATAGCTATTTTAACTTAGCAGGTAAGGGCGATATTCTTGATCACCAAATGCAAATTAACTCAAATGCAATTACGCCTGTGGATGGCGGTTTGATCCCAACGGGTGAGTTGATGCAAGTGGCGGGCACGCCGTTTGACTTTAGAAATCC
>NZ_PNDT01000221.1:0-332 GCF_005886375.1 Pseudoalteromonas sp. S1727 | reverse complement strand
AGCCAGTAAATATCTAACAAGCCAAGGTCAATAATGAAAAAAATCATCACAGGATTACTACTTACCAGTAGTTTTTTAGTCAGCGCCGCTGCGCCTGAGTTTACCGAGAAACAACTTCAGCAAGTTGCAGAGCTTAGAACAAATGCCAGCAGCAGTGACTTAAGCTATCAATTACTTGAATCTCTAACCACCGAAGTTGGTCCACGCTTACCAGGTACTGAAAACGATAAAAAAGCCGTTGCATGGGCGCAAGCTAAATTTAAAGAGCTAGGATTTGATAAAGTATGGCTTGAAGAAGCAACATTTCCTGAGTGGCGACGCTTTAGCGAAAG
>NZ_PNDT01000220.1:0-342 GCF_005886375.1 Pseudoalteromonas sp. S1727 | reverse complement strand
TTGACATGTAGTTGTTCTCGGCAATTGCTCCTGCATTGCTCTACCTCCTGCATCCATGCAGTCGTACATGAAAAATTTATAACGCAGTTAGCGCTTTATTTAGCCCGCTAGAATGGTTAAATATTTAAGTCGATTGGTATTATTTCATTATAAGATTTTTGACAGAGTAAGTTCAGAAAAATGTGCGTGGTCACTTAACAAGTAATACACTTCAGGATGAAATAAGTCGAATAAATTAATAGCGTAAAGCATAAACCCCAAGTTTAACTGGGGCTTATGCTTTGCTTTACAGCTTAGAAAGAATAACGCGCACCAATTGCAAAGGTACGTGAATAAATTCCA
>NZ_PNDT01000022.1:0-69166 GCF_005886375.1 Pseudoalteromonas sp. S1727 | reverse complement strand
CATGGATGCAGGAGGTAGAGCAATGCAGGAGCAATTGCCGAGAACAACTATATGTCAAAATTTATGCCTTGTTATCACTGTATTTATCTGTCGCTATAAATGGTCAGTAACTTAACACGATTGGTATTACTTAACAGGATTGATATGAGTTCTTGCACTAACCAGTTATTTTAGCGACGGCGTTGAGTCACGCAAAATTAGATTTGGCTGGAATATATGATTAATAGTAATGCCGGTGTGCTTATAAATATCTTTAAGTACTAAATTAGCTGCCATTTTTCCCATTTCTGGCACTGGGTTGTTGATCGTTGTAAGCGTTGGGTACAAGTAGTTGGTAAAAATGACGTTATCATAACCAATAATGGCAAGATCACTAGGCAGGTTAAAGCCGTGCTCTCGGGCATACTTCATAGCCCCTGAGGCCATTTCATCATTTGCACACACTAGCGCAGTAAAGGAAATCTTGTTATCGATGAACGACTTCAAACCATCGTTACCGCCTGTTTCTTTGAAGTCGCCAATATAAAATAAGTTTTCATCGAACTCGATACCAAATTCACTCAGGGCTTGTTTATGACCTTTAAGTCGATCTGATGCATCTATTTTAAATTGTGGTCCTGCAATATACGCAATATTTTTATGACCTCGGGTGATCATGGTCTTAGTCGCTAAATACCCACCCATTACGTTATCCAGGCTGATGCAGTTGTCTTTGATCTCTTCAACATAGCGGCTCATTAAATAAATGGGAGTTTTACCTTGACTAAGCTCAATTAAATATTCGTTTGAGACAGCTTCAACATGGGCAATAATGGCATCACAATTTCGACTGATCAAAAATTCAAACCCGTTTTTCTCTTTAGTTTCGTCACTGTGACCTGGCGTGATTATTACGTGTTTGCCAGCCGCACGAAGTTGCTCTTCGATCGCAGACATCATTTGGCCGAAAAATGGACCATCTAACTCAGAGACTAAAATACCGACACTGCTGGTTCTACTTGAGGCAAGGGAGCGAGCAATAGAACTTGGTTGATAGCCAAGCTCTTGCATTGCCTCCATGACTTTCTTTTTAGTTTTTTTACTTACATAGTCATTATTGTTCAGAACTCTGGACACAGTGGACAGGGATACACCTGCAAGCTCTGATACCTGATAAATTGTAGCCATTGATTTCCTAACGTTAATGCTCTGTTTTATATGATATTTTATAAATCAGTATTGAGTGTTTATGTAATTTACACATTCCTGCGACTAATTGCCAAGTCTTCTGTAATTTTTTGTGTCATTTGCGAAGTAAGTGGATAAATTAACATCAATGCTGCACCTAAGAATGCAAATGCTGCTGGTATCCAGCTCATTAATAATTGCATGCCGGGTAGTGATTGCTTGATAGTTGATTCATCCATGCCGTTATAGCCGTAACCTGCTAATACAACCAACACCAACGCACCGGCAAAACCACCACCGGTTTTTTGTACAAAAGTACCAGCAGAATAGATTAAGCCTGTAGCACGGCGTCTGTTCTTCCACTCAGAATAATCAGCAGAATCCCCCAACATGCTAAAAAATAAGGTTGGCATCATGGCGGCAAAAAACTCAGCTGCGCAACCAAAGGTGAAAACAGCCGCAATGTTATCACTTGGCACCCAATAAAAGGCGGTAGTTAATAAGCCACTTAAAACTAGCGATACAATAAATAGGTTACGTTTGCCTAACACCTCAGCTAGTTTACCTGTCGCCAAAGCACCAAAAATAGAAACAATTAATAACGCGACAAAATACTGTCCAGCCATCAGTTCATCAGCAACCTGATACTTAAAGTAATAGGCAATAACACCATATTTAATACCATTGAACATCATGGTTAAAAAGCCAATACCGAGTAGGATAAGCCAAGGTTTGTTGGTTAATAAATCAACCATGTCGCGCTGCGTACCAGTTAAATTACCTTGATCTTTGTTGAGTAGTTTTTTTATTACGAACGTCATGACCGCCATAATCACAGCGAAAAATAAGCCACTGTAGATGTCACGATAGTAAAAGAATAAAGTGGTTGCGAGCAGAGGTAAAATAATAAACGGCAGATTTTTAGTTAAATCTTTGAGCTCTGATTTTAAACTCCCTTCGTTGGATGCATGTGGGATGACACGCTCTTTTGTTGACACAAAAGTGATCACCATCAATGCAATCAATAGTGCCGCAAATAAATACATAGTTAATTGGTAGCCTTTGGCATTATCGCCATCACCAAAATAAGCCACTAACTCAGGCAAAAAACCCATGACTAATAACCCGCCTGCAAACGCGCCAGCGAAACGAAAACTGGATAGTTTAGTTCGCTCAGTATCATCGGGGCTCATTACGCCCATTAAGGCTGAATAGGGCACATTACTGACGGTATAGGCGAGGGTTAAACCGATATAAGTGACGTAGGCGTAAATTAATTTATTGGTTTCATTGAAGTCAGGGGTGGTAAAACATAACACCATAAATAACCCTAACAAAGGAGCTGACCAGAGTATCCAGGGTCTAAACTTACCAAAGCGGGTGTTTGTCCTGTCGGCAATCATACCCATAATTATATCGGTCACACCGTCAGATAGACGCACGACTAAAAATAACATGGCAGCCGCTGCGGCAGAGATGCCAAAGGTGTCGGTATAAAACACCGCAAGATAGGCAAGAGCACCACGCCAAACTAAATTGGCACCGGCGTCACCCATGGCATAACCGACTTTTTCATATAAAGGTATTTTATTCACTGTGTGTTTCTTATCGTTGTTTTAAGTGACTAGCCGATTTTACATTGAAATTGTCGGCTAGTATAAGTTACCAATTAGCGATTGGTAATCAACTTACTGTATGCAAGGCCACTGGCTTTGACTGTACGTTGTTGCGTATGATAATCAACGTATACAATACCAAAACGCTTTAAATAACCTTCGGCCCATTCAAAGTTATCCATTAAACTCCAAGCGAAATAGCCATCAACGCGAACACCTTGCTCAGTTGCGTTGTGTAGCGCTGTTAAATGTTGTTGATAGTAGCTAATACGATCTATATCGTTTACTTCACCATTATCAATTGTATCCTTCATCGCAGCCCCATTTTCGGTAATATAAATAGGTGGCAAGGTGTATTTTTCATTGAGTGATACTAATAAATCCGTGAGGGCTTGCGGGTAAATTTCCCAACCAATATCTGTCAGCGGCCCTTGGTGTGGACGCTCATCGTAAAAGTCATCATCACTCGCTTGATAATGCAGGCGAGTATAAAAATTTACGCCAAGATAGTCTAAAGGTTGTGTAATGATATCCATGTCACCGGGGTGAATTTCTGGGCGCTGTTCATTTGGTAATTGGTCAATGATGTCGGGGTATTTTCCTTCCATTACAGGGCGCATATACCACTGATTAATATAGTCATCTGCAAATGCAGTGGCTTTTAGATCAGCGTCACTTTGGCTTACTGGGTAGCAAGGGGTAAAATTTAGCACAATGCCATTTAGGGAGTTAGGGCTATTTTTAGCAAGAACTTGCATCGCAAGACCATGGCCTAATAATAAGTGATGTGCTGCTTTTCGGCCAAATTCGCGGCCCACAATACCTGGTGCATGAACACCAATTTCATAGCCTAAGTACGAGCTACAAAATGGTTCGTTTAGGGTTGCATAAGAATAAACACGTTCAGCAAATGCTTCGCTTACCAAATCAACATATTTTGCATATTCAAAAGCGGTATTACGGTTAAGCCAGCCTCCTTTATCTTCTAAATATTGTGGTAAATCCCAATGATAAAGGGTAACAAACGCTTTAATGTTACGACGTGCCAGTTCATCTAAAATATCTGTATAAAACTTTACACCAACCGGGTTTAGGCTACCATCTGCTTTGATCACGCGTGGCCAAGAAATAGATAAACGATAAGCATCAACACCTAAAGAGTCTATTAACGCAATATCATTTTCCCAATAGTGATAGTGATCACATGCAATTAAGCCGTTTGAATTATCAGCAATTTTACCTGGTGTGGCACAAAACGTATCCCAAATACACGGTAGGCGGCTATCTGCAGCGCCTTCAATTTGAAATGATGCTGTAGCAACACCAAAGGTAAACTCTTTACTAAGTAGTGGCGAGTTAGTGGGTAAAGATAATTGTTTCATTAATAGAAAACCTCAGCTTGCATAGACAGTTTGTAAATATGTTTATTAGTCAAAAATTACAATGTATGTGAAAGCGCTTCCATAAATGGTTTGATTAATACGCTGTGATAGTATTTAATGTTATTTCGGGAAGCGCTTCCATATTCAGGTTAGTGACTATTTCTTAACAGGTCAATAGTTAAATTTAGATAACAGCGAATACTTGTTTGTTGCTAATACCAAGTAGCAGACTAGCCTAGGGCATACGATATCGTGTAGCCGGCGCTCTTAAACCAATCACTGATAAATGATAGGTAAATAAAAATGATAAAACACTTACACACAACAAAGTTACCCATTTTAAGTATGTTAACTGGCTTAGCACTGCTTGCAGGTTGTTCGAATAGCGAAGCTGAAAAAGCGAGTTATACATCGGATCTGGCAAAAGAAGTTAATGCGCTTGATGGTAATTTAGCAATTTGGCCCAAGTTGAATTACCAAGTAGAGAAGGCTCCTAAAATAGAAGCAAAAATAGCCCACTTTCTAGAGTCTATGACCCTTGAGCAAAAAGTGGCACAGATGATCCAGCCTGAAATACGCGATATAACGGTTGATGATATGCGTCAATATGGTTTTGGCTCTTACTTAAATGGGGGAGGATCATTTCCTAATGCTAATAAGCACGCCACTCCCCAAGATTGGATAGCCTTAGCTGAAGCTATGTATCAGGCCTCAATTGATGACTCGTTGGATGGCAGTCGTATTCCTACTATGTGGGGCACTGATGCCGTACATGGTCATAATAACGTTATTGGCGCGACGTTGTTCCCTCACAATATAGGGTTAGGCGCTGCGAATAATCCCGCTTTAATTGAAAAAATAGCCGCTGCAACGGCAATCGAAGTGATGACAACGGGCATTGATTGGGTATTTGCCCCAACCGTTGCTGTTGTGCGTGATGATAGGTGGGGACGTACTTATGAAGGCTATTCTGAAGATCCAGAAATTGTACGTGAATACTCTGCGGCAATCGTTAATGGTCTGCAAGGTCATGCAAATGGTGATTTTTTAAGTGATAAGCGGGTGATCAGCACGGTTAAGCATTTTTTAGGTGATGGTGGCACTGTTGATGGTGACGATCAAGGAGATAATATTGACTCTGAACAAGCGCTGTTTGATATTCATGCACAAGGCTATATAGGCGGCCTTGCTGCAGGCAGTCAATCTGTGATGGCGTCGTTTAATAGCTGGCATGGAAAGAAAAATCATGGGAATAAATACCTGTTAACCGATGTATTAAAAACTCAAATGGGGTTTGATGGTTTTGTCGTTGGCGACTGGAATGGCCACGGACAAGTGGCAGGTTGTACTAACGAAAGCTGCCCGCAAGCAGTGAATGCCGGCCTTGATATATTCATGGTGCCAACAGGTGCGTGGAAGCCATTGTATGAAAATACCATTGCACAAGTTAACGCGGGTGAAATCGCCATGAGCCGCATTGATGATGCCGTTGCACGTATTTTAAGGGTGAAACTTAGAGCAGGACTATTTGATAAACCAAGCCCGGCTAACCGCCAATTTTCTGGTAAAACACAATTGATTGGTGCTCAGGAACACCGTGCTATTGCAAGACAAGCTGTGCGTGAATCACTGGTTTTATTAAAAAATAAACAAAATATTTTACCATTAGCTGCTAACTCACGAATTTTAATCGCCGGAGATGGCGCTGATAACATTGGTAAACAATCGGGTGGTTGGAGTATTACTTGGCAAGGCACGAATAACGAAAATGCTGATTTTCCAGGCGCCACATCAATTTATGCAGGTTTAAAAGCACAAATTGATGCTGCCGGTGGTGAAGCAATCTTAAGTATTGATGGGTCTTTTGAGCAGCAGCCTGATGTGGCTATTGTGGTGTTTGGCGAAGAGCCTTATGCAGAAGGTCATGGCGATCGAGACAATCTTGAATTTGAGCGCAATAATAAAAAGTCGTTGGCGTTATTAAAAACACTTAAATCAAAAGGTATTCCAGTTGTGTCAGTGTTTATTTCAGGGCGACCAATGTGGGTCAATGCTGAGTTAAATGCATCGGATGCATTTGTTGCAGCCTGGTTACCTGGCACTGAAGGGCAGGGCGTTGCTGATGTATTACTTAGAGGTCCTGATGGACGAAGCCAATACGACTTCAAAGGCAAACTGTCTTTTTCATGGCCTAACTCACCATTACAAACGAGCGTTAATAAAGGTGATAAAGAGTATTCACCGCTATTACCTTATGGTTTTGGTTTAACTTATGGCGATACGAGTACTCTTTCTGATGATCTAAGTGAAGACTCCGGTGTTGATATCGCTGACTTGGCTCCGCTTGGCATTTTTAATGGTTCATTGACCAACCCATGGCGATTATTCTTAAAGTCAGGCGAGCAGCAACATCAGGTGGTTAGTAACAGTGTGGCGTTTGCTGGTATTGAATATCGAACAGAAGATAAAGATATTCAAGAAGATGCGCTGTCGTTTGTATTTAAGGGTAACGAATTAGCAATCGCTGAGATAAACAGTAACTTCACTGAAGACAAGGTTGCTTATATTGAAGCAAATTCAACATTAAGCTTTGATTATAAAGTCAAAAGTACACCTAGCTCCGCGCTTTACATTGCCATGACGTGTGAACAGGGCTGCGGTGGTCGAATTGATATAAGCCAGGTGTTAAATAATTCAGCACTAAATACATGGCAAACGCTCAGTATTGATTTGAAGTGCTTTGCAGATAAAGGTGTTGATTTTGCAAGGGTAACTAGTCCATTTTCATTACAGAGTGAAGGTCAGGCTGAGATATCTGTAGCGAATATTAATTTTGTACCAGAAGGTGTAAAGCAAGGTGCGATCACTTGCCCAGCAAGTGAGTAAGCTATAAATAATAAATTTTTAACGTATTTTGTTGTGTTGTCCAAAGCCCTTTAATTTTAAAGGGCTTTTTATCTTTTTAAAGTAATTATTTAACGTTTTTACTGTATTTAGTAAATTTGGCTCAAGTTAGTTAGCTGGGCAATATTGTTGTAAAAATGCTTCATGGGTTGGCAGCTGTACGACGCGCTGGCTAATTTGCTGTTTGATACTGCTTAGAAAGCGCGTTAATTCTTCATCACTCATTAAACTGGCAATGAGATGGTACTGTTTAGGTTTAATACCTTGACCAAGCATTACTTGCACCCAAGAATCAACTCTAAAAATATCACCGTCATCTAAAAATACCCGGCCAGTTTCTTTGAACAAACTAATTTTATGGGCGAGGGTATCGGGTACTTCCATGTTTTGACAATGACGCCAAAATTCACTGTCGTTACGTTCAGTGACTTTATAATGTAAGACAATGAAGTCGCGGATATTTTCGATTTCACTTTTTAATTGTTTATTGTATTCACTAATCGCTTGCTCAGTGATCCCATTAAACGGAAATAGTCGCATAAAGCGAATTACACCTGACATGATCAAGTGAATGCTGGTGGATTCAAGCGGCTCGACAAAACCACTGGCAAGGCCCAGCGCCAAACAGTTTTTATTCCAGCCTTTGCGGCGGCGACCGGTTTTAAACTTAATAACTCTGGGTTCAGTTAAAGTTTCACCTTGAATATTATCAAGCAGTAGTTGCTTTGCGTCTTCATCACTTAGATAGCGACTACAAAAAACGAGGCCATTACCAACACGTTGTTGCAGAGGAATTTGCCATTGCCAGCCCGCATCGTGGGCGATTGAACGAGTATAAGGGGGGGTCTCATCGCTAATGGCTTTGGTTTGTACAGCAATAGCGCTGTCGCATGGTAGTAAATGAGACCAATCTTCGTAACCAGTATGCAAGGCCTGCTCAATCAGTAGTCCACGAAAGCCGGTGCAATCAATAAAAAAGTCACCGTCTAGGGTGCTTTCGTCACTAAGGGTTAAACTTTTTATATTACCGGTTTCAGCACATTTATTGACTCGTGTAATTTTCCCTTCCACACGTTTAACGCCGAAATCGTGCGAAAAATCACGTAAAAATAATGCGTAGCGACTGGCGTCTAGATGAAATGCATAGTTTATAGGGTTTTGTTGATTAAATGCACATTTTCCTTGTTTAGCGGCTTGTAGCTCATAACAGTAATCCGCAAATTCTGATTTAACCCCTAACGATAAGCTATGCAGCCAAAAGTGATGAAACTCACCGGCCCAACATTCTTTGCCCGTCATGCCAAATGAGTGAATATAATCAGTGTTTTTTTGCCCCCAATTTTCAAAGCTGATCCCTAACTTAAAGCTGGCTTGCGTGGCTTTCATAAATGCTTGCTCGTCGATCCCCAGTAATTTATGGAAAGTACGAATGGGCGGGATAGTTGCTTCGCCAACGCCTATTGTGGCTATGTCATCAGACTCAACAAGCGTGACGTTGATATTTTTTCCGACGAGTTTGCCAAGGGCCGCAGCAGCCATCCAGCCTGCAGTGCCGCCTCCTGCGATCACCACATTTTTTATCTGTTTAGTGTGTGTCATATTTTGATCACGCCTTATTATTTAAAAGTTGATTTAATAACGTGCGATTTGTTGGTAAAGCTTGCAAGCATTGAGCAATCTTGGCACGGTTTTGCTGGTAAAAATAATGCCCCGCTTTGGGGTTATAAAAGGCATTTTCTGCTGTTGCAGCTTGGCTGTGAAAGCCCATACCATAAAGTACATATTGATAACTGGCTGAAGGAAATATTTCTTCATTTTCAATCAAATCAAAGCGACTTGGTGGCTGGTATTGCCACAGTGCCAATAACTCAGTTAAGCGGGCCGGAATACTTGCTGGACTTTTTATATCCAGCCAATATTGGCTGTCATCTCGTTCACTTAAAATATAGTGCAGCTTTAAAAAGTCGATTACACGCTGCCAGCGATAACTAAAGCGCTGGTTAAATCGAGTTGCTAGCAATTGCATATGCACACGATCATGTGGCATTTGCTCACTTAGCATATTTAACGATAACTCAACCATAGCAAGGGCAGAGGCTTCTAACGGCTCAATAAAACCTTGTGACATTCCCACAGCAATACAGTTTTTGATCCAAAAGTGTTTTCGGTAGCCAGGGGTAAAACTCAGCTTTCTGGTTTGTATTTGTTCAGCAGCTTCAGCGCCTACTGATTGTGTAGCGTAGTTTTTTAAGGTCTTAACAGCGGTGTGTTCATCGCAATATTTATCACAATAGGTGTAGCCAATACCACGACGACTTGGTAAGCCGATATCCCAGATCCAACCATGGGATTGAGCTGTTGATATCGTTGCGCTGGCTATGTCTTGTTGCTGATTATTATAGGGAAGGTGCGCAGCAATCGCACTGTTATTAAACAATGTCTGCTCTTGATTAATAAACGCTGCGTTATAATGTTCTGCAATTAGGCGAGCTCGGGCACCGGAACAGTCAATAAACAAGTCGCCCTTTATTTCACCGTGCTGTTTTGTTGTTAATGAGCGAATATAGCCTTGATTATCGTTATTTACCGCCACGACATCATCCATAATATGAATTACGCCAAGCTTATTTTCGCAATGGTTTTTTAAGAAGCTTGCAAATTTACCAGCATCAAGATGATAACCGTAGTTTGTCACTGCTGCGTATTCTGGTGTGCTAGCTTGTTTAGGAGCAAGACCTGCTTGGCAGACAAAGCTTTGCATATTAATGGCATCGGCGTATTTTTGACTAGCAGCATGATGTTGCCAGTAGGCGTGCAAATCAGTCTCTAAATACCCTGCGGGCGTCATAAAAGGGTGGTAGTAGTTATCGCCTGGGGTTAAATTGCGCCAGTTGATAAACTTTGAGCCTTGCTTGAATGACGCATCACAATACTTTAAAAAGTCGACTTCTTTAATTCCGATACGTTTTAGCGTATTACGCATCGATGGCCAAGTACCTTCACCAACACCGGAAATTGCAATGTGAGCGGATTCAATTAAAGTAATGTGTTTATCAGGGTGTTCCGCGCTTAGCAGTCCTGCACTTAGCCAGCCTGCAGCGCCGCCGCCAAGTACCACAATGTGTTGTATTTTGTTATTCATTGTGTGTCTTCTATTGTCTAATTAAAACGACAAAAGCCGCTAATAGCTAGCGGCTTGATACTCATTAAATTAATGAGTAGCACCTCTTACTTAAAAGTTATAACGCATACCTATATTATAACGGGCGCCACTTTGTTCTAAGTTCCATAATTGAGCTTGATATCGGCCATGCTGACGCATATTTTGCTCAGTGATATTAAGTCCTTCAATAAAGAATGACATTTTTTCACTGTAGTTGTAGGCAATATTAAAATCAATTTGATAATACTCTTCAGTGAAGCTTGGCTCATTAACATAACGTGCCGCGCTGTTTAAGAATTTATCACGCCAGTTATAAGCAATACGTGCTTGAAACTTGTCGTTTTCGTACATAGCAATCAAGTTGGCAGTATCACTTAAGCCCACCAGTGCAAACTGAGTGGTTGTGGGATCTGCTGCGACATTAAAATCAATGTCACCATTTACTATGGTGTAGTTAGCTTGTAAACCAAAACCAGTGTCATCAAAAAAGTGTTGAACTGCGAACTCATAACCATCAATTTTAGCATCTTTATTGTTGGTTGGTACTTGAGCAGTAAAGTCCATCAATGGATCATCTGCGTTAGGTAAAACATCATAAGCGGCTTCAAATTCTTCATAACTCATCGAATCAAAAGCTACCCCATTTTCCATGGCCGCAACCATTTGGAATAGGTTTGAATCTGTAAATGCTAAGCCTTGTGCTTCTAGCTCTGCTTTTGCAGCTTCGGCGCGAGGGCCTGCGGATACATCACGTAAACCATAGTAGTTTTGTGTCATAGGTGACAGGCCAATAAAATTGTCTACTTTTTTATTAAAGTAACCCACGGATACATAGCTTACATCAGTAAAGTACCATTCAGCAGAGACATCAAAGTTATCTGATTCAAGTGGTACGAGGGCAGGATTACCCGTTGAAGCCGGCGCATTAGTGGTCCCTGGAATAATCGTGGGGCCTGTTGGTACGCCAACCGTGGCCGCTGAACTTAAATTGTCATAAGTCGGGCGGGCGATAGTTGTGCTGTAAGAGGCACGTAGCGTTACATCATCATGAACATTGATATCAAAATCTAAGCTAGGTAAAAAGTGGTTATAACTTGAGCTTAGTGAATAATCTTCTTTATTCGTGCCGTAGCGCACATTAAAGTCATTATTACCTTCCCATGCTACTGCATCAGGTAAATCAATATTCGCGGTTGAGGTGATATCGGTTGTTTCGTAGCGCGCACCTATAACTAAGTTAAATGGCATACCACTAATTTCATTTGTGTAATTGTACTGCACAAATGCTGCTTTGATATCTTCTTCAATTGTACGATTGGTTGCGTATGCACCATCAGCTGCAAAATTGAACCCATACTGCTCTGCCGCCCAATAACCAATTTGTGAAGCGCTGCCAGTAAAGCCTTGATCAAATGAGCCACTGGTATCGTAATCATCAAACTCAGCTAAGAAATTCGTCGGATCTAAATAGCCATCGGGTAATTCACCAGGGTTTTCAATGCCCCAGTTACCCATGGTATTACGAGTAAGTGATTGTAGTGAATGGCTTTCCATTGAGCGTGATTCAATACCAAAATCTATGCTGCCGTTATCCATTACATAATTACCATGTAGGCGGAATTCATCCACAGTTGATTCTTGACTGGCAAAGTTGGCATCAAGAATCGAAGTACCTACATCAGCTTGTTCTAGTGCACCGCTGCAATTAAGATTTGCACGGCTGCAGTCATCAAAATCAATCATCATTGAGGGTAAATCACGGCTGAAATCAACTTCTTGAGCAGCAACTACATTAGCCCCTAAACCTGCATTTACCCAACTACCGTATGGGGCATCAGGTTTACTGGTCGCTTTTGAGCTATGTGCATCAAACATAAAACTAAGTTGGTCACTAAAATAGTACTCAATATTTAAACCAATCGAATTATTCTCATTTACTTGGTTTTGTTCTTGTAACGCTAAACCTAAATCACGAGTTGATAAATCACGTCGCTCTTCGCGGTAATAAATTGGGGTTTTAACTTCGTTATCATCAAAGATTAAATGGGTTTTATAGTTATCCATCCAAATTGATTGTTCTGCACGGGCTTCAAATAACTCTTGCTGTGAGTAGGTGTAATCAAGCGTTGCGGTCAGTGAGTCGATAGGGCTGTACTGGAATGTTAATTGGGCATTGGTGCGAGTACGTTCACGGTCGGCGATGGTGTAACGTAAGTCCGAAGGCATTGAATAGTATTGACCCATTGCTGGGGCATTTTCTAACACTATGTCATCTGCAGCTTGAGGAATTGTGCCGTCATATTCAGTAGTACGCCACTCATTTACAAAAGCCCCTGTTGCTGAGCTATCTCGTTCTTGCATGCTGGCTGTGAGGGATACACCAAATTTTGCTTCTTCGTCTGTCCAACTAAATATCCCTGAAATTTCTGGCGTTATATCGTCACCTACACGATTCGTTGTATCGTGTTGTGCTTTAACACCAACATTGGCAACGAGGCCAGGGTTATCAAGTGGACGAGCAGTATTGATATTGATTGTTGCACCAATCCCCCCTGATGCAATACTGGCTTTACCGGTTTTATATACCTCTACAGACTTAACACTTTCGGATGCAAGGTTGGCAAAATCATAAGCGCGCGAATTTGGTGCTCCACCACCTGCTGGCAGGGAAGCGGCTGGCATAGTACGACCGTTTAATGTCACCATATTATAATCAGGACCAAAACCACGTACTGTTACCTTAGAGCCTTCGCCATTGCTGCGGTCAATTGATACCCCCGTGATCCGCTGTAAAGATTCTGCAAGGTTAGTATCAGGGAATTTACCTATGTCTTCTGAAGATATTGCATCTACAACGCCTGAAGAATAGCGTTTTAATTGAGTAGATTCTTTAATACTGCCTTTAAAACCAGTGATTTGAATTACTTCAAGATCCTCTTGCTGCTCAACCTCTGCTGCATAGGCCGATAGCGTAGTTGCTGCACCTAAAATCAAAGATAAGCTGGTCGCTAACTTTGTTTTCTTTAAAATATGACTCGACATTAGGTTTCCCTCGTACAGTTATCATTATTATTAACCACTTTTATCAAAAGCGATATTATTGTGTGTGGAAGCGCTTCCAGAAAGTGGTGTAACAATTTGTGAAAGCGCTTCCAGAGAAATCTAGTGCAATTTTCATGTTACGTCAACAAGTGTATTTAATTAATTGGAATAAAATTGTGTCTAAAATGTATCTTAATGATTTATTTAATTATTAATAATTTATAAAAATTGGCAGGGTGTCATAAATATGGGAAACGAAGTTTAACAGTCGATCAGCATCTAAATAGCCACAACCACCTGATTGCGGCCATTGTGTTTTGCTTGATATAAGCCTTTATCTGCTTTAGCTAGTAAATCATTGATATTACTGTCTCCTGTACGTTTGATAACACCAATACTGAGTGACAAAGAGATACTGTGTTGCTTATATATAAACGGTTGGTTTTTGATAGCAAGCCTGATCCGCTCTGATAATGCCTGTGCATTTTTTTCAGAAGTATTAGGGAGTAAAATTGCAAATTCTTCACCGCCAATCCTAGCTACAATGTCATGCTCACGTAACTGTGCTTGAATCTTTGTGGCAACCCATTTTAAAGCCTCATCGCCAGTCTCATGGCCAAATTGATCATTCACTTTTTTAAAAAAATCAATATCAATCATCAAAGCACACAATTCTTTTTGGTAACTATTGGCTTGTTCTAAATGCGTGGCGCTGAGGTTTAAAAATGCGCGTCGGTTAAGTAATCCTGTCAGTGGGTCTAAATTAGCTAAATCGGTTAAAACTTGCTCTGATTCTAAAAACATTAAAACCGGCCAGACTAACGCGGTGCAAGTGGAGATCACAATATGACTAATTAAGATTACTGCCAGCGCTTGCTGCGTATCGATCACTGATGTTGGTGCAGAAACTAAAAGTGCGGCTTGGCAAAACATTAATAGGGCATGTATCACAAAACAAATTTGTAGCAGTAAAAAATGGCTAACACGTCCCACATGTAACTTATTTAGCGCATAAGCGGCATAACAAAAGCTGCACGCAATGACTAACGTGGTATAAAGTTGAGCAAAGGACGTACTATAAAAAGGCATTAAAATTATGACAGATACCAGCAGCACGCCAATACAGGCTGTAAATTTGCTTTTCTCTGTGTTGTTGTATGCATGTATACCGAGTATTGCAGCCAAAGGCGCGATGATAATTAATAGGTCGGCTAGGTAATGAGAAATCAGATTTAAATCACTATACGCCCTTAATGAGGCTGTGACTTGAGCAAGCACAAAAATAAAACAAGAGCAGCACCAGTACAAGTAGGTTTTTTGTTTTTTGAGCCGATACAAAGACAACAAAAATGAACCAATGAGGGTATTAAGTATTATAGAAAGTATGATGATTGTAGGTAAATGCATCATGGTTGGTTTATCTTATCCATCAAATTTAATTGCCTTTATGGTTTATTGCTGCACTAATTATTATTTACTACATCAACAATAGCATGATAATGAAAAAGAGTTAACTACGCACTTTAGTTTACGAGTTGCTTGAGTGCTTGTGGCAATGTTGGATAAGTAAAGCTAAATTGCTGGAGTAGTACTTTTTTAGGCACAACAAATTGCCCATAAAGCAATAAATCAGCCATTTCCCCCATTACTAATTTAAGTAATAAACTAGGCATAGGTATAAATGCCGGGCGTGCGAGCGCTTTGCCTAATTGACGGCTAAACTCTTTATTACTGACAGGGTGAGGCGCGGTGGCATTAACTGCACCGCTAAGGGTTTTAGTCTCTAATACGAACAAGATAAGTCTAACCATGTCGTCAATATGGATCCATGACATACCTTGCTCACCACTGCCAATGGCTCCGCCTAAGCCTAATTTAAATGGCGGCAACATTTTTGCTAATGCACCTGCTTGTTTAGCTAATACAATCCCTGTGCGCAGTGTGCAGACGCGAGTACTTGTTGATTGAGCTGACAATGCAGCGTGCTCCCAAGCATCACATAGCTGATGGCTAAACTCAGGGTTTATAGCGGTAAAACTTTCATCTATCGGGGTGTCATCTTGACGGCCATAAAAGCCTATTGCACTACCTGAGATAAACGTATGGGGTGGGGTGTTGCACTGGTTTATTGCTGCGCTTATTTGATGAGTTAACTGAATACGACTATCTAGAAGTTGCTGCTTTTGTTTGTCGCTCCAGCGTTTATTGACAATTGGCTCACCAGCTAGGTTAATCACGCAATCAACTGTGTTAAAATCGACGTTAGCAAGTGAGTCTACTGCTAAAATGTTTGCACCGAGTAATTGGTTTGCTTTATCAGGACTTCGCGATAATACCGTTAGCTGATGATTTATAAGTAACAGCGGGCATAAATGGCTGCCTATTAAACCGGTGGCGCCAGTTATTAATATATGCATGATAGTGACCTTGTCAGAGACTGTGTGTATGTTATACGTACTGTAGACGGCTTTGATCACTTTGCCACAAGAGTAATCCTTTTTAATTTCAACGACACTCGCATCTTGAGGCCGTTTAGGTATACACTAAGTACAGTTTATATTTTCAAGGATCGTAGTTTGGCTAGTTTAACTGGGGTAAACCGAAGTTTAGTTATTTTTGCAGCGTTAGTTATTGTTTTAGCTGGAGTAAAGGCCGCGAGTGTGATCGTTATTCCGTTTGTCTTGGCAGCATTTATTGCCATTATTTGCAACCCATTATTGAGTTTTTTTGGCCGTTATAAAATCCCCAAAGGTTTGGCTATCATGTTGGTAATGCTGATGGTGGTTGGCATTGGCGTTAGTTTAGCCGGTTTGGTGGGGCAATCCTTAACTGATTTCTCACAGCAATTACCTCACTATAAAGCCCAGCTTAAAGAGCAGTTTATTTTACTGGTCGATATGGCTGCAAAGTACAATATTTTGATTAATAAAGAACAAATAATTGCGATGTTTGATCCGGGTAAGATCATTGATATGGCAACTGGAATGCTGACAGGGCTAGGTGGCGTAATGGCCAACCTATTTTTAATTATTTTAACTGTGGTGTTTATGTTATTTGAAGGCCCAATGCTCAGTCACAAAATACACATGGCACTTGATGATCCTGACCGCAAGATGCAACAAATTGACCGTTTTTTAGAATCAATTAATTCCTATCTAGCAATTAAAACTGTTGTTAGCTTAGGCACGGGTGTGCTGGCTGGCATCTTACTATGGCTGTTAGATATTGATTATTTTGTATTGTGGGCTGTGATGGCGTTTATGTTTAATTACATACCTAATATTGGTTCTATTATTGCCGCAATTCCCGCAGTATTATTGGCGTTGATCACGCAAGGCCCATTTGTTGCAAGTATGGTGGGAGTAGGTTACCTCACTATTAATACTGTAATGGGTAATATTGTCGAACCTAAATACATGGGTAAAGGTTTAGGGCTTTCAACATTAGTGGTATTTTTATCATTAATCTTTTGGGGGTGGCTGATGGGCACTGTTGGTATGTTGTTATCAGTACCTTTGACTATGATTGTTAAAATAGCGCTTGAAACTAGCGAAGAAGGGCGCTGGTTGGCTACATTACTGGGTAATGGTGAAAACCTAGAAGAAGAAAAAAGTTAATGATAATTAAAAGCCACGTTAGTTTACGTGGCTTTTAACATGAATTACTTTAAAGGTCGTTTTAAAACCGTTATATGCTGCTCTAAAATCTGTAGCTCGCAACGTTTATAGGCAATAGCAGCTTGGGTTGCGTTCGGGACTTTTTGTAAATAACGCCATTTGCAACTGTCTTCTAAGTATTTCTTTTGGCTTGTTATACTGCGTTTGAAAATCGGTAGTAGCTGTGTGTTACCGGTGTCTTCTTCAATCTTATTTAAATCTAATGTGATTTTATTGATCCACGTTTGCTGGATACGCGTTAAGGTCTCTAATTGTTTGTCTAAGCATTGGATATAACTTTTCGCTTCATCAGGGGTTGCTTGATCAACGAGACTACACGGCTCAGCTGCTAACGTTTTAGCTGCATTGAACATTAAAAGTAATGCCATGCCTGTTAATACTAGTTTATTTTTTGTCATTATAATTAAACTCTAAAATAAATTTTGCACCACCTAGCGTATCAGCATCTAAAATAGTCAATGTGCCGTGATACGACTTAACTAAATCAGACACAATTGCCATTCCCACTCCATGACCACTTTCGTAAGTATCTAAGCGTGTACCGCGGGTGAGTAATGACTCGCGTTTATCAACGGGGACACCAGGGCCATCATCACTGATTGTAATTGTAAGGGTGCGGTTTTGGATAACTTGTATATCGACCTGTGAACGACAGGCTTTACAAGCATTATCAATTAAATTACCCAACAGCTCGAGTAGATCTGTCTTATCCCCTAAGAAGTAATTTTTTTCTTTTACGTTACAGCTGAATATAATATCTTTATCGCGGTATACCTTACCCATTGCATTAAGAATTGAATCGAGCACAGGTTTGATAGTCGTTTGCTTTTTCCACGTATCGGAAGCACCGGTTGCTGCGCGCTTTAATTGATGCTCGATCATCACATTAATTCGATCTAGCTGCTCTTGTGCATCGGCGTCATTTGCTAATGGGCTTGACTTAAGTACGGCAAGAGGCGTTTTTAAGGCATGAGCTAAGTCACTGAGTGAAGCGCGGTAGCGTTCTTTTTGACGCTGTTGTGTTTCAAGCAATAAATTTAAATCGGCTTTTATTGTTTGTAGCTCAACAGGGTAGAGCCCTTTAATTTCTTGAATATCGCCGGATTCAATCGCTTTTATTTCTTTATCAAGGCGTTGCAGTGGTCGTGCACTCCACACAAAACCGATGGCCATTAATGCTGCAATGGCAACACCCATCACATACATCCAGTTTACAAGGGTTTGTTTAAAACCATCCATTAACCGCAGCAGCGCATCATTGCGTTTTAATAAAATAAAACGGGCGTGTTCGGATTGGTCAATATTATTCAAAATAACAGTTAAGCTTAATTGCCAGTACACATTATTTTTGTATTCCACTCGCCGAAAATCAGCAGCGCCGGCTTTGGTTTCTATTTCATCAGGCACAAAGTTTACGTTTACCGCAGACTCTGAGTGCCAAACTGGCTGCTCATCACGGTAAATCATCGCATAGGTATCAGAATTTAAACGATTTAGCTCTGGAGCTAAGATTGTGCTTGGCATAATAATACCGCGCTCGGTAAAATCGACTTCTGAAATGAGTGAATATAAATGGGCTTCGAGGGTTTTCTCGGTGGCTTCGACTAATGATGCATAGTACGCCTTACCAATCGAGAAAAACAAAATAGGTAAGGCGACTAATAAAACAAAGACAAGGATAAATCCTTGCCTTACTTTTAACGGTATTTGCGATGCTACCACTGACTTTTAAGCCTGTAACCACGTCCGCGCAGGGTCTCAACAGGGTTGAGTGTGCCATCAGGGTCCAGCTTTTTCCGCAAACGCAGTACGAATACTTCGATTACATTTGAGTCGAGATCAAAATCTTGGTCGTAGATGTGCTCTGTTAGCTCTGATTTAGAGATCACTTTTTGCGGGTTAACCATTAAATACTCAAGCACTTTGTATTCGTAAGCGGTAAGGCTAAGCTCTCTATCATCAACCCATACTTGCTGTGAACGAGTATGAATTTTAATTGGCCCTGCGGTCATTTCTGGGTTTGCTTTGCCTGCACTGCGACGGATCAGGGCATTACAACGGGCGATTAATTCTTCAACATGAAAGGGTTTTGTTAAATAATCATCAGCACCAGCATCAAGTCCTTCGACTTTATCTTGCCAACGATCACGTGCTGTTAAAATAAGAATTGGAATGGTGATCCCTTGGGCTCTCGCTTTATTAATAAGCTCAATACCGTCTATTTTTGGTAAACCTAAATCAACCACAGCCATGTCTAGCGGATATTCTGTGATGTGGAATAAGCCTGCTTCACCATCATGACAAAGATCAACACTGTAGCGTTCTTTTTCTAATGCATTACGCAGGTTATCTGCTAAGTGTAAATCGTCTTCAATTACTAAAATTCGCATTTATTAATCCTTTTTCACTTCGCCGGTTTTTTTATTGACATGCACGTCGACGACATGGCCGTCCGATTTTAATATTCTTACGGTATAGATATCGTTAAGTACGGTAATTTTAAGAGTTTTACCATCTTCGACTTTTTTAGCAAGCTCCACAGCTTGCTTTTTATTTATCTCAGTTTTATTAACTTGAGATGCAGCTTGGCTATTCGTCGAAAAAACACTCGAAGCTAACACAAGAATGGCGATGCTCAAAGCTAACACTGTACGCATGATGGGAAACTCCTAAACCAGATCTGGATAGTTTAATGAACCAAGTAGCTAAAATTCAAGTAAAACCACTAAATTCTATGATTCAATACAACGGATCTTATTCAACAACCCGTGAACAAACACTGAATTATTGTGCTTTAAATGCAAAGTGATTATATCAATTGAATTAACATCTTGATCGAATAAATATTTAAACTCTTGTGATTGCTGGTTTTCTTAACTAGGGAATACTTGTTTAAACGGTTTAACGACTGAATTATCATAAACGCCGCCGCTGACATAAGGATCTGCTGCAGCCCACTCTCGTGCCGCTTCTAATGAATCAAATTCAGCAATCACTAAAGAACCGGTAAAACCAGCTTCAGCGGGGTCAGCGCTATCAATTGCTGGTAACGGGCCAGCGGTAAATAATCGTCCTTGTTCATCTAATTCCTGTAAGCGTGCTAAATGAGCCGGGCGCGCCGCTTTTCTGTGTTCTAAACTATTTTCAACATCAGTTGAGTAAATCATATACAACATGGCGTATTCTCTAATATTAATAGTATGAAATTGTCCTGATACTAGCACAGCAGATTTAATTGGCGAGTAAATTACGATTAGTTTTCGCCGTGTGGTCAATCAATAAGCGGGTTTACAGCACTAAACTATTTTTAAACTGAATCTGCTTGAAAAGCTTACTGTAACACTGGTAGAGTCGCTTGAATGATACAAAATAATAATAAGGTTTTTTAAATGAGCGATACACGTGAGCATTTTAGCTCCCGCCTCGGATTCATATTAGCGGCTGCAGGTTCAGCGGTCGGTATTGGTAACTTGGTTGGGTTTCCTGTTTCGGCTACAAAAAATGGCGGCGGTGCATTTTTACTCGTTTATGCATTATTTGTCGTGTTTATTTGCTTACCCGTAATGATGGCTGAAATGGCGATGGGTCGCCAAGCGCAAAAAGATCCTCTTGGTTCATATAAATTATTATCAGGAAATGATAGTAAATGGAGTTTTGCAGGTTTTTTAGCGGTACTAACGCCTTTTATGATTGCTGTGTTTTACATGGTCATAACAGTATGGATTTTTGGTTATTTAAGCCAAGTCGCCGTTGGTAACTTAGATGTACTAGCCGATCCGAGTAGCTTTGGGGTATTTATTAATAGCTCTAGCGTATTTGGCTATATGGCTGCAGTGGCGATTATCGTTAACTTAATTTTAGTCGGCGGTGTTAAGCAAGGTATTGAAAAAGCCGCGAAGTTTTTAATGCCTGCGTTGTTTGTGTTGTTAATTGCGTTAGTGGTTTATGTGTTAACACTGGATAATGCGATAGCGGGTGTGAAGTATTATATTATTCCTGACTTTACTAAAATGAATGCCAGTGTATTAAACGGTGCACTTGCACAAGCGTTTTTCTCATTATCACTCGGTATGGGGATTTTGATGACATACGCATCTTATATCTCGAAAAAAGATGACATCGTGGGCAGTGCTAAAATGGTCGCCCTAACAGATTCATTGGTGGCATTTATCGCAGGTCTTATGGTGCTGCCAGCTATTTTTAGTTTCAATCCAGAGACTGATCCAAGTAAATTATCAGATTCTTCCGTGTCGATGATTTTTGAATTTTTGCCGAAAATCTTACTCGCGTTACAGGCTGATATCGGCTACATAGGCGCATCAATTGTAGCATTTATATTTTTCTTATTAGTCTTTTTTGCTGCTATCACGTCGTTAGTCTCGATTGTTGAAGTACCAACAGCCACGCTCAGCGACCGAAAAGGCATCAGCCGTAAAATGGCTTTGTTAATTTTAACCGGCAGCATTGGCCTGTTGACGATACTATGTACCATGTCATTTGGTATGGTCGAGGGCTTAACGTCATTCACTCATTATGGCAGCGGTTCAAAAAGTTTGTTTGATATTGTTTACGATGTTTTTTACGACACGATATTACCGCTGAATGGTTTAATGGTGTGTTTATTTGTAATGTATCGCTGGAAAAAAGTGCGATTAAGTGAAGAGCTCAGCCAAGGGTGTCCGGGTTATACGGGAAGTTTTACTGAAAAATACGTGAATTTATCACTCTCAACCTTCATTCCTGTGATTTTACTGCTGATATTTGTAAATACCGTTGCAACTAAGTTTTTTGCGATGAGTATCTTCGGCTTTTAATCACGCTTTATTGAGCTTCCCATAATAAAGCCGTGCTAAGTTTACCTGTGTAGTATTTAGCACGGCTTTTCATTTATCTAGGCGACGTTCGACGAATCTAAGTACTGCCCAATGCCTAAGGTAAACATCCATAACCCCCATAAGCTGTGTTCAATTACACATACAAAAGTAGAACGGCTTTGTGCGTAGGTAAATGAAAACAATAAGCCACCAATAAACGCTAGCAGTACTGCTACCCAGTTAGCGTAAACAATATGCGCTAATGCAAACACTGTGGCGCTGATCACGATGCGTAGGCTTTTTTTTGGCATGATGCGTTTATAGCGATGAAAAAAATAGGTGCGAAATATTAATTCTTGAGGCACTACAGATAATAACGGATACAAAAGCAGAAGCAGCAGCCAATCGTGGAATGAATTACGCGGTAGCAAAAACCAATTACCTTGATTGATGATGCCGTAAAATACCCCTGAGAAGAGCGCGCCTATAAAAAAGAAGCTAAATAGTCGGCGTTTGACCGCAGAAAATTCACCAAAGCTGGTGAGCCTAAAGCGTTTAAAGTGGGGATCGCTAAGTAGTAGCATGCCACAAACACTCATCAGTACAATAAGTGCGGGGATCAACCAATTAGCAAGGTGAGCGCGAAGATAAAAACCCAGTAAGGGCAGGCAAACAAATATCAGGGTAAATTCAAACCAGCGGTATTGATTGGCGTTCAAGGTCGTCTCAGCATGATTTTGTTTAATAGCCTATCAAGCTAAGACGACAGATTTATGACACTATGTAAATTTGCTATCGTCGGTTTTAGGCTGGTCTTCATCAGGTAAATATTTATAGAGCATGATGATACTGACAAAAATACTGACAAAGGTAATAGCCATCAGTCCAAACACTTTAAAGTTAACCCAAAAATCAAGAGAGAAACTATAAGCAATATAAATATTGAGTGCTGCAATAGCGGCTGTAATGGCAACCCATAGTAAGTTGAGTTTGTCCCACAGTGGTTCAGGTACGCTAATGGCTTGCTCTGCTTCAAAGGCATTATTTAACACTGAACTCAGTGCTTGCTTGACGAGGTTCTTGCCCATCAAGTAGCGGCTGCTCAATAAAGTTACAGACAACACCGCATAAATAATTGTGGCCTTCCATTTCACAAACTGCTCATCATGAAAAACGAGTGTGAGCGTGCCTAAAATGACGGCGATGGCAAAAAATAACCACTGACGCGCTGGTACTTTTCCTTTTTTAAAATAAGAATAGGCAACTTGAATAAGCGTGGTGCCCATCAATAGCGCTGTTGCCCAATAAATATCAACTAACTTAAAGACCGCAAAAAATAATACTAGCGGAATAAACTCGATTAATGCATGCATAGATAGCTCAAAATGTGAGAACAAAAAATAATTGCACAGGTTGTATCAACTTATTGTGTTGTTTACAAGGTTGACTTAGTGCTTACTAACCCTTAGCCTGCGTGCCTTTGTATTCAATCATTACCAAAATCCACTGAACAGTTATCGAATAAGTGGGGTTTTTAGGAGCATTTTTATGAATAAATCAGAGCTTATCAGTACCATGTCGGCGCGCAGTGAATTAACCAAGAAAGATTCCCAAGCAGCTTTATCAAGCATGTTAGCTGTGATCACCAAGTCACTTTCTGAAGGCGATCAAGTACAAATAAATGGTTTTGGCACATTTGCCTTGAGTTATTACCCGGCGCGCACAGGACGCAACCCACAAACAGGCGCAGCAATTGAAATAGAAGGAGCCAATAAGCCAGTGTTTAAAGCAGCGAAAGCATTGAAAGACGCCTTATAATGTAGAATCTTCGCACTTTGTTACTCAATTACAGAGTGCTTGTCATTTCCTAGCTATACCCCCTTTAATTTCAACATCTTATATTTGGCATGGTGTCTGCTTTTATATCCTTAAGCTTAATAAAATAAGGAGATATCATGTCTACATTACAAACTGGTAGCCAACTTAAAGGCAAAAAAATAGCAATTTTAGCAACTGACGGCTTTGAGCAAAGTGAGCTGTTTTCACCGCGAGATGCTTTATTAGACGCAGGCGCAACTGTTGAGGTTATTTCAATCAAAGAAGGTGAAATTACTGGTTGGGATGAAGATGTATGGGGCGATAAAGTGGCCGTGGATAAACTCGCCAGTGAGGCCAGTAGTGATGATTATGATGCATTGCTCTTACCTGGCGGTTTATTTAACCCGGATAGTTTGCGGATTGACAAAGATGCAAAAGCATTTGTTGATGGCTTTTTTGGAGCCGATAAAAACAAACCCGTCGCAGCGATTTGCCATGGACCATGGTTATTAGCAGAAATTAATAAATTGCGAGACCGCACAGTAACCTCTTTCCCAAGTATTAAAACTGATTTGATTAATGCTGGTGCTACGTGGGTCGACAAAGAAGTGAGTGTTGATAGAGGTTTAGTTACGAGCAGAAGCCCTGCGGATCTAGCTGCTTTTAATCGTAAATTCATAGAAGAAATTATTGAAGGTAAACACCAAGCACATTAGCTGAAAAGGGCGCATTGAGCGCCCTTTGGTTGTGCTTAGAGAGCTGTAGCTGCCTTCATTGCGGCTACAAATTCTTTTAAACCATTCAACATTGCTTGTGGGTTTTCCAGATGAGTTTCAATGATTTTAACCACAGCAGAGCCTGAGATGGCACCCGCAGCGCCCGCATTGAGCGCGGCTTTTACATCTTCTGGAGTCGAAATACCAAAGCCCAGTAACGCAGGTGCGCTGTGGTACTCTTTTAATTTAGTAACAATTGAAGATGCCGGCATCTGTGCTTTAGTTTCAGTGCCAGTAACGCCAGCTCGTGAAAGTAAATAGGTGTAACCGCGGCCGTAAGAGGCACATTCACGTAAGGTGTCATCAGGGGCGTTTGGTGTGGCGATGAAAATAGGGTCGATGCCGTTATTCATAGCCGCTTGACGAAACATTTTTGATTCATGCAGCGGCACGTCAGCGACTAAAATAGAATCAACACCAACCGCTTTTGCATCTTTGTAAAACGTCTCTAGGCCACGTTTAAACACTAAGTTTGAATACAGTAGTAAACCAATTGGAATATCGGCGTTATATTCACGTACTTGCTTAATAATATCAAAGCAATCTTGGGTATTAATATTGACATCTAGAGCGCGAATATTAGCCGCTTGAATAACGGGACCATCAGCGATTGGATCTGAAAATGGAATGCCGAGTTCTAATGCGTCAGCACCGCCATCTATTAAGCTTTTAATGATCTCAACGCTCAATTCTTTATTTGGATCACCAATTGTCACAAAGGGTACAAATGAGCCTTGGTTTTGCTCGCTCAAACTGGCAAACATTTTACCGTAGCGGTCTGTTTTTTGAGTAGTTGCTTGGCTCATAACTGCTCCTCCTTAGAAAGTACATCCATAACGTGTGCTAAATCTTTGTCACCACGACCACTTAAGTTCACCACTAAGATGGTGTCTTCAGTTTGCTGCTCAGCATATTTTAAGGCGTAGGCAAGGGCATGGCTTGATTCAAGCGCAGGTATAATGCCTTCGTTTTTAGCTAATAACTGGAAAGCTTCGAGTGCTTCAGTGTCAGTAATACCAACATACTGTGCGCGGCCTGTTTCATGTAAAAAGGCATGCTGCGGACCTACAGCAGGGTAATCAAGACCCGCTGAAACAGAGTATGACTCTTCTATTTGGCCATCATCATTTTGCATAATGTACGTATAAGTACCGTGTAAGATACCTTTTGTGCCCTTACAGATGGTTGCACCATGCTCATGGGTATCAAGGCCTTTACCAGCAGGCTCTACACCAATGAGCTTCACACTTGGCTCGTCAATAAAGTCAGTAAACATACCAATGGCATTGGAGCCACCACCCACACAGGCAAGTACCGCATCAGGTAGGCGACCTTCCGCTTTTAATACTTGTTGTTTGGCTTCTTCACCAATCATTTTTTGGAACTCACGTACCATGGTTGGGAAAGGGTGCGGACCTGCTGCTGTACCGAGTAGATAATGTGCTTCTTTATAATTTGCAGACCAATCACGTAGTGCTTCATTTACGGCATCTTTAAGTGTGCCTGAGCCTGCGGTAACAGGGATAACAGTCGCCCCCATTAATTTCATTCTGAACACATTTGGCTGCTGACGTTCGACATCTTTAGCCCCCATGTAAATACGACATTTCAAGCCAAGTAGTGCACATGCAAGTGCGGTTGCTACACCGTGTTGGCCTGCGCCAGTTTCAGCGATAACTTCTTTCTTACCCATACGTTTGGTTAACAAAGCTTGGCCTAACACTTGGTTTGTTTTATGAGCGCCGCCGTGCAGTAAATCTTCACGTTTTAAGTATAATTTTACTTTTGGGTTTTTAATCAAATTACGGGTTAATGTCAGTGGCGTAGGGCGGCCAGCATATTCATTAAGTAATTTTTCAAATTCAGCTTGAAAAGCAGGATCTGTTTGCGATTTATTAAATTCGTTTTCTAGTTGTTTTAGTGCTGGTACGAGCAATTCTGGGACAAACATGCCGCCAAATTCGCCGAAATAAGCTGGATTATTCATAGTAACCTCAATATTTACGGATGCTAATAAATGCATCATTTAATTTGTTTGGGCATTTTTTACCGGCGCTTTGCTCAACCCCAGAATTTAGGTCAAGTCCATGCGCGCCTTGGTATAATGCACCTTGAATATTGTCTGCGTTTAAGCCACCGGCGAGCATAAATGGTTGCTTCGCTTCTTTGAGAATGGCCCAATCAAAGGTTTTACCTGTGCCGCCTGCTTGGGTGTCGCTGTGGGTGTCGTATAAATGACGATCAATACCACTCATAGGCTCTGGCAAGCTGTCTTTAATTGCTTGTGCTTTCCAAATTTGACAGTTGTTTGGTAATAACGGCCGTAGTTGGTTTATATAAGTTTCGTCTTCTTGACCGTGTAATTGTACCGCAGCTAGCTTTAAGCTTGTTGCATGCTCTGCGACATTAGCAATGCTCTCATTTACAAATACACCGACATAAGCAAGTGGGGCGCTTTGGGTGATTTGTAAAGCACAATCAAGATCAACATAACGTGGCGATTTTGGGGCGAATATTAAACCGCCGAACACAGCACCACTTTCATAAGCGGCAATAGCGTCTTGACTACGAGTTAATCCACAGACCTTGTTCTCGCCCAAAATAACACTACGGCAGGCGCGCTCTAAATCACGTTCGGCCATTAGCGAGCTGCCAATTAAAAAGCCGTTACACAAAGGAGCTAAGCGTTTTACATCTTGATGGGTATAAATACCTGATTCTGAAATAACTACTTTATCATCAGGAATAAGCTTACGAAGCTTCTCAGTAGTGGCTAAGTTAGTACTTAAGTCACGTAAGTCACGGTTATTAATACCAATGATCTGAGCATCAAGGGCCAGAGCACGGTGTACTTCTTGCTCATTACTTACTTCGGTTAGAATGGCCATATTTAAGCTTTTAGCAACGTTCGCAAGCGATTGGTATTGGCTGTCATCAAGTACCGACAGCATTAATAAAATGGCATCGCCACCATAAATACGTGCCATATAAATTTGGTATTCATCAATAAAGAAATCTTTACAGATCAATGGCTGCTCAACTTGGCTACGAACAAACTCAAGATAATCAAAGCTGCCTTGGAAGTATTTTTCGTCGGTTAATACACTAATGCAACTAGCGTAGTTTTTATATACGCCGGTGATCTCAGCTAAATCAAACGGCTCACGAATAAGCCCCTTTGACGGTGAGGCTTTTTTACACTCTAAAATAAATTGTGTACCAGGTGCTGCAAGGGCTTGATAAAAATCACGATTTGTCGGTACAGCTTGATGTTTAAAGCTCTCAAGCGGGCGTTTGGCTTTGCGCTCAACGAGTTCTACTTTTTTATCAGCGACTATTTTGTCTAATACATTAGCCATTACTTACCTCGGTGTTAGCTTGTTCTTTGTTACTACTAGTGACAATGGCATTTAAAGTATTTAATGCACGGCCACTTTGTAAAACCTCTTTAACTTGCGTGGCGGCACTTTTTAAATCATCAGCTTTATTGGTTAAATAAAGTAATGCGGCTACGTTAACGATAATTGCAGCATTATGTGCGTCAGTGCCCGTACCCGCTAAAATAGCGCGACTTGCATTCGCGTTATATTCTGGCCCTTCACCGGCAAGTTGTTCAAGTGAATAGTTTGCAAGACCAAAATCTGCTGGGCTGATTGTATATTGACGGATCTCCCCGTTATTAAGCTCTGCAACTGTGGTTAAGCCGTGCAGGGCTATTTCATCAGTGCCTGAGCCATGTACCACCATTGCGCGCTTTGTACCTAATGTTTTTAATGTTTCTGCCATTGGTAGGCATAAGCTTTCATCGTAAACACCCA
The DNA here is from genome assembly GCF_005886375.1 of Pseudoalteromonas sp. S1727. Lineage (NCBI taxonomy): Bacteria > Pseudomonadati > Pseudomonadota > Gammaproteobacteria > Alteromonadales > Pseudoalteromonadaceae > Pseudoalteromonas > Pseudoalteromonas sp. S1727. Next base: position 40,989 of record NZ_PNDT01000022.1, on the reverse strand, counting down.
GCAGTTGCACATCTGGTGCCGCTGGATTGGCCAGTGGTCCTAATATGTTAAAAATAGTACGTGTTTTTAAGGTGGTACGTACTCCCATCGCATGACGGACACCACTGTGGTAGTGCGGTGCAAATAAAAAGGTAAACCCCGTTTGCTCTAAACAGTGTGTGGCATGTTCAGGGGTCATATCGATATTGATACCCAGTGCTTTGAGTAAATCGGCAGAACCAGAATTACTCGATACACTGCGGTTACCATGTTTGACCATATTAATACCGCATGCTGCGGCAACGATGGCTGCAGTGGTGCTTATATTTATGGTGTTAGACCCATCGCCTCCGGTGCCACAACTATCGACAAGTTGTGTTAAGTTGGTAACAAAAGGCACGGCATTGGCACGCATTGATGCCGCAGCGCCGGCGATCTCATCGCTCACTTCGCCTTTTATTTTTAATGCGACTAAAATGGCGGCAAGTTCGATATCATTAACGTTACCTTGCATAATGGCATCGAATAATTGTTGGCTTTGACTAAAGCTTAATGATGTTTGCGTTAATAACACATCAATCATTGAGCCAATGCTCGCCTCACTGGCTGATTGTTGGTTTACTGGCATACTGTCCTCTACTGCTGTGCATTGGCTAAAAATTGCATACTTTGTTGAAGTAGCGCGGCGCCATTTGGCGTCAAAATAGACTCAGGATGAAATTGATACCCAAGCGCTTTATCATCGTGGTGATAAATCGCCATCGGGATCGCTTCATAATGGGCAATCACGCTAACACTGTCAGGCACTTTAGTGGCCATTAAAGAGTGATAACGTGCCACTGGCATACGTTCGCCCATGCCAGCAAATACTGGATGATCACCCAATTCAATAATGGATGACTTACCATGAACTGTCTCACCCGCATGACCGATAATTCCGCCGTAGCTTTGTGTTAACGCTTGCTGACCTAGGCAAATTCCCAGCATTGGGAAGCGGCCTTTACATAATTCAATCAAGGCCATTAAACAGCCTGCCGCAGAGGGTGTGCCAGGACCTGGTGAAAGTACTAAAATGACCGGCTTAGTTTCACCACACATTTTGTCAAAAATAACCTGTGCATCTATGTTGTTACGATATACCACTAAATCGCTGCCTAACATAGAAAGTTCATCGACTAAGTTATAACTAAATGAATCAAAATTATCTAAAAAGTAAATTTTAACGTCCGTTAGCTTAGTATTAGTTACGCTCATTTTAGTGTCCTTGATACGTCGATTGAATGGCTGTGATCACCGCTTGTGCTTTAGCGCGGGTTTCGTTTGCTTCAGATTGTGGATCTGAGTCATACACAACTCCGGCACCGGCTTGTACATAAGCGATGTTATTTTTGACAAAGGCTGAGCGAATAACAATACAGCTATCCATTGCACCGTCACCGGTTAAATAACCAACAGCGCCACCGTAACTGCCACGGCGTTTACCTTCGGTTTGACGTACCAACTCTGCGGCACTGACTTTGGGGGCACCGACTAATGTGCCCATATTCATACAGGCTTGATAAGCGTGCAGGGCATCCAGTTCTGGCTTTAATGTGCCAACAACACGTGATACTAAATGCATTACTTGTGAATAACGGTCTACTTTTAATAACTCTTTAGCGTGACGAGTACCGGGTACGCTAATACGAGCAACGTCGTTACGGGCTAGATCAACCAGCATTAAATGTTCTGCACGCTCTTTTTGATCGTTACGCAATTCAAGTTCAATTCGGCTGTCTAAATCAGGATTGATCTGACCATTAGCAAATTTACCACGAGGGCGGGTGCCTGCAATTGGATAGACTTCAACTTGCTGCGAATCAGCGCAAAACTTTAACGCTGATTCAGGCGATGCGCCAAATAATGCAAACTCGCTATCACGCATATAAAACATATACGGACTTGGATTTTGTTTTTTAAGTTGGCTGTATGCATGAAGTGGGTTTGCACACGCTAAAGAAAATGTCCGTGATGGCACGACCTGAAAAATATCACCGTCAACAATATGCTTTTTCAAGGTATTAACTTGCTGACAATAGTCTTCATCACTAATATCCACAGTTACTTCGCTGCTGCCTGTGCTTTGGTTTGCTGTAAAGCTATCCGCCTCATCACATAATGCATTTAAACGTTCGAGCTTTTTACCTACTTCAAAACAGTTTGCATGTACATCTGGACCATTAAATACATTGCCAATTAATTCGGTCGTTTTGGCTTGATGATCAATCACGACTAAAGTTTCAGCTAAGTAGAATACATAATCAGGGCAACTGTTTTCACCATCAGGCACCTCGCTTAACTGCTCAAAATTAGCCACCATGTCATAAGCAAAAACCCCGCCTAAAAATAGCGAAAACGGGTTTTCGGTGGTACTGCTAATATTATTGATACAGCAACGCAGTGCACTAAAGGCATTATCGGCAATGAGTTTTGATGCTTCGTCAATGTTGCTGTCAGTACCTTGGTATTCAATACTTAGGGTTAAACCGTCTAATTGCGTATGGCAATTGTCGAGTTTAGTTTGCAAGTAGGGCAGTAACTGTAAGCCATTGTTAGACTGCGCCGTTACTGTGACGGTTTTACCTGTACAGATAATTTTCAGGGCACAATCGACCAAAATCAAACTTTTAACACTGTCTTTAGAGTCTATTTCAGCTGACTCTAAAAGCAGTGAATTGTCTTTATCAAGTAGCCCATATAATGCTAGTGGGCTGTGGATATATTCTCGCACTTCGGTGATGCTGGTAACTTCACCTGGTGTTGTTGTTATATGACTAAAAATCAAACCTCATTCCCTCAAAAAATAAACCCCGCAAGCGATGCTGTGCGGGGTTTGAATAACGATACCTATGTTTTAGATAGACCATTACCGTCCCGCTATACCAGGCGCCACCACCAATGATGTGTAAGAGTTGCTACGTTATTCATGTTTGTTACCCTAAAATTTAAATATAAAAAAACCCGCCATAAGCGGGTTTTGAATGTGTTAGACACGACAATTCGCCACCCTTAATTTAAGAGTGCCACCACCAAATAGTGTTTTGGATTGAATTGATCATTGTTTTTGTTCTTTATGTGTCTTAAGTGGCTACAGTAAACCGTATCAACGGCGTTAGTGTCAAGTATTTATTTAAAACAATTTATTAAAAAATTTTGTTATACTTAATAACAACTTTCGCACATTTAATATGAGCAGTCTTCTCTTTTGATAAAATACGATTTACATAGCCACACCACACATTCGGACGGGCAACTGAGTGTTGAGCAGTTATTATTGCGTGCAGTTGAAAAAAACATCGATGTGTTTGCGATCACCGATCATGACACTACTGCAGCAATCAAACCTGCTCATGCTTATATCCAAAGCCAAGCATTGCCGCTTAAACTGATCAACGGAGTGGAGATCTCCACTAAGTGGGAAAGTTTTGAGATCCATATAGTAGCACTGAACGTAGATATTGATGAGCCAACCTTGGCTGATTTATTAACTATACAACAACAAAAACGCGCAGACAGAGCAATAGAAATAGGTCGTCGCTTAGAGAAAAACGGCTTTGATGGCATTTATCAGCAAGCGCAAGAACTTGCACAAGATGCACAAATAACGCGTGCTCATTATGCTCGGGCACTCATTGCTCGCGGTGTGGCTACGACAATTCCTGGGGTATTTAAAAAATACCTTGGACGGGCAAAAACAGGCTATGTGCCAAGTGATTGGTGTGATATGCAAACCGCAATTGCCGCTATCCATGCTGCAGGCGGCGTTGCCGTTATTGCTCACCCTGGCCGTTATCAAATGTCGAATAAATGGCTGCGTAAATTATTAAGTCAATTTAAAGCGGCGGGAGGGGATGCAATGGAAGTTGCACAGCCACAACAAGCGCCGAGTGAACGCCAGTTTTTAGGCGAATTGAGCCGCGAATACGATTTGTTGTGTTCGCAAGGATCTGATTTTCATTTTCCTACTAGTTGGCTAGAATTAGGAAAAAACTTATACCTGCCAAAAGATTGCCGAGGTGTTTGGCAAACTTGGGAAGGGCAGACAGGAGACACACATGAGTGATTTTTTTCATATTCATCCGGATAATCCGCAACCACGATTGATCAAACAAGCGGTGGATATTATTAAACAAGGCGGCGTGGTGGTATACCCAACGGATTCTGGCTATGCGATTGGTTGTAATTTAGGAAACAAGCAAGCGAAAGAGCGCATAGAACGTATTCGTGGCATTGAAAAACACCATAACTTTACTTTGGTATGTCGTGATTTATCTGAGTTATCGACGTATGCACGAGTAGATAATCAATTGTTTAGATTAATTAAAAACAATACACCAGGGCCATATACCTTTATATTCAAAGGCACAAAAGAAGTACCGAAACGATTATTAAACGACAAGAAAAAGACCATTGGTATTCGTGTTATTGAGCACCCAATCACGTGCGCCTTGTTAGCGGAATTAGGCGAGCCACTGATGTCGTGTTCATTAATTTTACCGGGTGAGCAGTTCACTGAATCGGATCCCGATGAAATTCGCGATCGCATAGGCCCTTTGGTGGATTTAATTATCCATGGTGGCTATTTAGCTGAGCAAGCAACCACAGTTATTGATTTATCTGAAGATACTGTTGAAGTGCTTCGCGTAGGCTGTGGCGATACCACCCCATTTGAATAATCGTATTAAACCATGAGTGAGCACCAAACTAAACAGGTAGCTCAAACCCAAGAGCTGGCGCAGCAAAAGCTGCCGCTGGCTTTTTTGCATGGTAAGGAAGTCACCGATACACCTGAAGATCTATATATCCCACCTGATGCGCTGGAAGTTATTTTAGAAACCTTCGAAGGCCCACTTGATCTATTACTTTATTTAATTAAAAAACATAAGCTTGATATTTTAGAGCTGTCTATTTTTAGCATTACCGAGCAATATGTTCATTATGTGGAAATGATGAGTGAGTTTCAGTTAGAACTGGCTGGTGAATATTTAGTGATGGCTGCCTTATTGGCGCAAATTAAATCACGCTTGCTGCTTCCTAAGCATGAAGAGCTTGAAGAAGAAGAGGACCCTCGGGCCGAGTTAATACGCCGCTTACAAGAGTATGAACAATTTAAGCTGGCCGCAGAAAACCTTGACGATATTCCCCGTGTTGGTCGTGATATATTTATTGCACAGGCGCTGGTACCAGAGCAGGATGAGCAAGCGCAATTGTTACCTGATGTTGATTTAAAAGACTTATTATTTGCTCTTAGTGATGTAATGGCACGGGCAAAAACCTTTGAACACCATCAAATAACCGCAGAAGCGTTGTCAACTAGAGAGCGTATGAGCCTTATTTTAGCCAAACTCTCTAGCGCGGGTACACAATTAGTTTTTAGTGAGCTTTTTACCTTAGAAGAAGGACGCAGTGGTGTTGTTGTTAGTTTCATCGCCATGCTAGAACTGATTAAAGAAAACCTGATCACCTGTTTGCAAGTTGATCCAACAACGCAAATATACATAGCTTTAGTAGAAAATAACTAAACACGTATCTACTCAAATCTGTTTTTCCTGACTAACTTTTAGCACAGTTGTGCGTATACGCACAAAACTTGTTTATTTATTGCTGTTTTCTTTTATTTAGGGAGGGGCTATGCTGTTGTTAATGAATAGCGGAGTTAGTAGGTATGTTTAGAAACACAAAATCTTCGTACGGTATTGTCGCCATAGCATTACATTGGTTAATGGCTGCAATGGTAATAGGTTTGTTTGGTCTTGGTTTGTACATGGTTGAACTGACTTACTATGATAGTTGGTACAAAGGTTCATTAGATTTACATAAAAGCGTCGGAATTACGCTGGTAGCGTTATTAATATTTCGCTTCGCTTGGCGTGCGCTGGGCACGCAACCGGAACCTTTATCAAACAGTGATCCGCTGTTAAATAAAGTGGCGCATGCAGCACATTTATTACTATATGTGTTGCTTTGTATCATTGTTGTTTCAGGGTATTTGATTTCTACTGCGGATGGTCGTTCGATTGAGGTGTTTACGCTATTTAGTATTCCCGCAATTAATTTATCAGTAGCTAATCAAGCAGATATTGCAGGTAAAATTCACTACTATGTGGCCTGTAGCTTAATAGGCCTTGTGGTATTACATGCACTTGGGGCGTTAAAACATCATTTTATCGATAAAGATAAAACCTTAATTAGAATGATCAAACCACAAAAGGATGATTAAAAAATGAAAAAATTACTTTTATCAGCAGCTGTTACAGCAACAATGTTTGCAGCTTCGGCTACACACGCTGCAGAGTATGTTATTGATACCCAAGGTGCACATGCATTTGTGAACTTTAAAATTAAACATTTAGGCTACAGCTGGCTGCATGGCCGTTTTAATACCTTTGATGGCAGTTTTAGTTATGATTCAGCCAACCCGAATGCGTCACAAATCATGGTAACCATTGATACTAAAAGTATTGATTCTAACCACGCCGAGCGTGATAAACATTTACGCGGTGGTGACTTTTTAAATGTTGATAAGTTTCCTACAGCGACCTTTAAAAGTACGTCAATCAAATTTGATGATGATGGCGATGAAGCTGACGTGACAGGTGAACTTACTCTACATGGCGTTACAAAAACAATTACCTTTGAAATTGATAAAATTGGTGAAGGTAAAGATCCATGGGGGGGCTACCGTGTTGGTTTTGAAGGCGAAACTAGCTTGAAATTAGCTGACTTTGGTATTGATTATAACCTAGGTCCAGCGTCTACCCATGTTGATATTGGTTTATACATTGAAGGTATACGTAAGTAGTACGCTTTGTTAGTTATTATACATTGATAAAACGCCTCACTGAGTTGAGGCGCTTTTGCTTATTTTCAGCCGTTGTTCGAGTAATGGTTTGAGATTGTCCGGCAACCAACGCAATAATATCTCCTGATAAGCTGCCTGCTGCTTTACTTGCTCAAGTGCTGTATTCAATATCTTTACTTGCTCAATACCTTGTTTATTATTAGTACAACCTATATAACCATAACTTAGCTCAGGAGCCTCTGTTAGGGGCAATTGTATTAACTCATCATCAAAGCCCATTGATTTTGCTAAATAGTAATGTTCACTTGGGTAACCTAATAAAATATCAATCCGTTTTTTCTTCAGCATATAAGTTAAGCTGGCTAAAGTATCTCGCCCAGGACGAATAATAATTGACGCATCGGCGCTATTATTGATTATCGCATCAATTGCATCCCCATATGAGCGGCTCATCGAAATCCCCAATGCTAGTTTATATTGATTCAGCAAGGCGTCGAGTGATACCGGTTGATTAAGATCTAACTTGAGTTGCTGCGCAAGTTCTTTATGGATCGCAACAGAGGGGGAAAGTCCAACAGTGGACGTTTGCTGACTAAATTGGATATGTTGCCTACGGTGTGGGCTTTGATAGAGTGACAACATGCAGTAAGTATAATTCGGGTTTGCCAGTTCTTGGATAGTTCGACTCGAAGGTAAAATAGTGCGCTTGAAAGTATAAGCAGGCAGTTGTTGCTCAAGTAAAGTAACAATACTTTCATCACGGCCAGTACCGGCGTATTGATCATTAAAAATATAGTATGGGGCAAAATCAGCGACAACCCAGTTGATTGTTTTGGTGTATACAGGACTACTGATCAACAATAATGAAACCGTAAAAATAAGCGCAGACTGCATTAAATCAACCGCATATAAATGAATAATAAGGTTAAGTGTAGCAGTTGTGATATAAAGGGGGAGTAAAAATGCAAAACGCCAGCATCTGCTGGCGTCACTTAATTGCAATCATGCAAAACACTATTTGCTTAGTTGGCTTTTAGCCATTTAACAAATTGACGTGCGTCACTTGCTTTTGTGAACAAGGTGTTTTTTAAACCTTGCGTATCAGAAAAAATAACACGTTGTTTATTTACTGAAATTGATTGCACAGGATGTGCGATTTGGATCATCGACCCATTGTAACTATAAGACATAATAAAACTCACTTTTTTCTTGTTATCTTTAATGTGCGCTAACTTCTTTATTAGCTTTTAAAGCACAATTAGATAGACCATGTTGTGTTTAGCTTCATTACAGTGTTGACGATCTTTATGACATTTATGCGACTATTAAAAAATATGCCGTAGTCTGAATTGGGGTTCTCGCCGTACAATAACTTAGCTCTATAATATACGTTTTGCGGGGCTTACTGGATCAGGGTAAAGAGGTTAACCGCGAGGCTTTTTTAGGACCAAGAAGCGACTTTACCCCAGCGCTTTTGTTTAAGCAAGCATTTTTAAAATTTATTTCTAGTCATGTGCATTTAACTGTTGTATTTTATTTAGGTAAATAATCGAGGTGGCTACGTTCCTTATTGGCTACCGTTACCTAGAAATAATAAGAAGTTGTTATGCAGTATATAGTTGCGAGTGATATTTTTGGTAAAACAGCACATTTAAGTCACTTCACGCGACAATTGCAGGGCGCCAGTACGATGGTGGACCCTTATCAAGGGCAATTGCAAGCGGTAATGAGTGAGCAACAACAATATGATGTGTTTATGACAAAGTGTGGACATGATCACTATCATAAAAAACTTAATATTATTGTTTCCCGTATTGCAAAGCCGACCACAATAATAGGTTTTAGTGCTGGGGGAGCTGCCGCATGGCGAAGTCAAGCTGCAGTAAAAAATCCCCTTATAAAAAAATTAATCGCTTTTTATCCTAATCAAGTTCGCCATCACTTAGATTTAGTTGCGAATGTGCAATGTGAATTTATTTTTGCAAAGCAAGAAGCTCACTTTGATGTCGATCCAATTGCAACTCGCTTAGCACAACAAGCAAATGTGACATGTCAGTTAGTCGAACACGGTCATGGTTTTATGAATCCACTGTCAAAATGTTTCGATAGCGTTGCATATCAACAATATAGTAAATATTTAAGTGTCGAAAATAATCGTTTATTAATTACTGAATTTCCTACCATGTAATAAAACTTGGCTATAATTACATTTTAAGCTTATAAAATAATTATAAATTATGGCATCACACCACCCGTTTTATAGTCACTTTTTATCTAACCCGGTAGCTAAACCACCTTGTCGCATGAGTAATGCAAACATGTACGGTTTTTTTGTAAAAATTGACCCACTGAAAGTGCAGCACTTTATTGATTCAACACTTAATCTTGTTGCAACTGATGAGTTATATTTTCAAGGACTCGGTGAATACGCTTTACTGACGTTTACCGATATAGAAAAAATAGCCTCGTTAACTCCGCCTTTTAGTGAACAGGGGTGGATGCAAGAAACCGATATCATTATTTGGTTGCCGATTGCGCAAGTTGAAAAGCAAGACAATGACGAAGGTATTTCGCACCTTTATTGGTATCCTGCATTTATTTGCGTAAATAATGTTTATGCATTGATAAATGGGCGAGAAACATGGGGATACAACAAATATTTATGTGATTACCAAATGCCTAGCTCAGTTGATAAGCCCACTGATTTCTCAGTATCACTTGAGTGTTTTAAGCATTTTTCGACGACTTCAAAATTACAATCATATCAATTGTTTTCTGTGACTAAAAACGCGGCTACGCAGCCTGAAAGTATGTTAGCTGCGTTAGAAGATTTTGGTGAGCAGGTCGCAAATCTACTTGATGGTGATCATCTGGGAATTGATTTTTCATTGCTAAAACAGTTGTTAAATGGTTTTGTAAATCCACAAATGGATCAAATACTCTTTAAACAGTTTCCTGATGGTAACGCTGATAAAGCCGTTTACCAAGCTGTGTTACATTCTCCTTCCGAAATAAAAAGAATCCATCAGTTTAAACTGCTCAGTGGTGATTATCAGTTATATTTGCAGCAATTAGATAGCTTCCCTTTAGCACAGATGTTTGGCTTACAGCTAGGTTCTCAAGCTGTGCATTTACCGTTTTATATCAAAATGGACTTTGATCAACTGCAGGCAACACAATTACTCCCAGCGTAAAGGCATCGGTATGACACAAGAAAAAATAGCCATTATTGGTGGCGGCGTTGCGGCTATGACCGCTGCGTTATACCTTACAGAACAAGCTAATTGGCAGCAACAGCGGCAAATAACGATTTATCAGCAGGGGTGGCGTTTAGGTGGAAAAGGGGCCAGCGGCCGCAATGCTGAAAAGGGACAGCGTATTGAAGAGCATGGTTTACATGTATGGTTTGGCGCTTATGTGAATAGCTTTAAAACCATTGAAACCGTTTATGATAAATTACAGCGCCCATCAACATGTGCGTTGAGTACCTGGCAGCAAGCATTTACACCTCATAGTTTTATTGCTCTGCAAGAGCATATTGATCAACAGTGGCAAACTTGGCCCATAAATTTCCCTGTGTTAGCGGGTGATCCTGCTAACGGAAGTCTCGATATTACTGTTTGGGATTTTGTGAAAATGACCCTTGCGTGGTTAAAAGAGTGGATCCCACAAGTTGAATTAGCGGCTGGTGTGCACGCTAAAAACACGCAATTAACCACAAAAAAACCGCGTGATAAGTTTTTATTACAACATTTTCACCAGCAAATTCACGCCTTGGTTGCAGATAATAGTGCTGCGTGGCGAACCTTTACAGATGATATACAAAATCTAAATCAGGATATTACTTCTACACCCAGTTTATTGGTTGAGAAACTTAACCACTTTGTTCAAAGCAGTAATACACTGCTGCCGCAGTTGACAGAGAAAAAAGACAGCTTAGTTATTTGGTATATTGTTAGAAAACTAAAACGCTGGCTCAGTCAAGAAATCATCGAATTATTGGACGATAACGCACAGCTGAGGCGCATTTATATTTGTGCTGATCTTGCAATAGCAATGCTTGTTGGCCTGATCAAAGATAAAGTGTACCGAGATGGTTTTGCCGTAATTAACAAGTATGACTTTCGTCAATGGTTATTAAAAAATGGTGCAAATAAACAATATAGTGTGGATTCTGCACCTGTACGAGGCTTTTATGATTTAGTCTTTGCTTATCCGCAAGGGGATTTTACGAAGCCGAATGTAGAAGCGGGAGTAGCGGCGCTTGCAATGCTGAGAATTGCATTGTGCTACCGTGGCGGCGTAATGTGGAAAATGCAAGCGGGTATGGGAGACGTTATTTTTGCGCCATTGTATGAGTTGTTAAAACAAAGAGGCGTAAAGTTTGAGTTCTTTCATCAACTGCAACAACTCACCCCAGGGGTTGATAGTAAAGGTCAACACTGTGTTGAATCGGTGCTATTACAGCAGCAAGTGAGCCTAAATACATGTGCAGAATACCAGCCACTTGTTGATGTTAAAAACTTACCCTGTTGGCCCAGCGAGCCGCTTTACCAACAAATAAACTCAGCAGAAGCTGAATTATTGCAACAACATAATATAAACTTAGAATCATTTTGGAGTGATTGGCCTGCGCGTTATAAAGCACATTTTGGTACAGAACTTGAGACTAAAACACTGCAGTTTAATGAAGACTTTGACCGGCTGATTCTCGGGGTGTCAGTTGCATCTCTTGAGCATGTCTGCCCGCAGCTTTTAGCGATCGACGCAAACTTTGCTGCACAAGCAGAAAAAGTACGAACCGTTGCTACACAGGCGAGTCAACTTTGGTTAACTAAAACAGATCAGCAATTAGGCTGGCAATACATGCCGCCAAGTGAGGAAGGGCCAATTTTGAGTAGCTTTAGTGAACCATTTGATACCTGGGCTGCAATGCAAAATTTAGTCGAAAAAGAGCAGTGGTCACTAAATAATACGCCGCAGAATATAGCCTATTTTTGCAGCGCGTTTCCATGCAAGGAATACCCGCCACAAAGTGAGTACACCTTTCCTGCAACCGCTAAAGCACAAGTTAAAGAAAATTTAACCCAATTGGTGACTACTAATATGCAGCCGTTATGGCCGTTAGCCTATAACAATAATGCTTTTGATTGGTCTGTTTTGTATGCGGATAATACCACTGGTCACGCTCGCTTAGATCAACAATATTGGCGGGTAAATGTTGACCCAAGTGAGCGCTATGTACTGTCGGTCACAGGTTCAAGCCAATACCGTTTAGCAACGGATGGTACGCAGTTTAGTAATTTGTTGATCACTGGTGATTGGATAAAAACAGGTGTTAATGCAGGTTGTGTAGAAGCAGCAGTAATGGCAGGCATGCAAACCGCACGAACACTGTGTGGATATCCACAGCATATTAGTGGGGAAGATGCGTTTTAGTTGTCGTGAAACAATAGATTGGATTCGCTATTTAGGCGACTTTAATCAATAAATTAGTCTATAATCACAAATAATTACAGTATGTTTACATATGTTCAGTGTTAAGGTCCATTCTCTTATGAAAAGCCACACTCATGCTTTTTCAAATAGTATTTTATTACTGTGCTCATCGAGCTTTGTTTTATCTTCGGTTGTGCAGGCACAAAATGATGAAGCAACGATTACGCAAAGTAGCCTCGAAGTGATTGAGGTGTATGCCCAAAAGCGTGCGCAAGCGATTGAAGACGTCAGTATTGCAGTCAGTCAGGTAAAAGGAGATACCCTAAAAAATCAACACTACAAGGATTCAACTGAGTTATCTGTTTTTGCACCAAATTTAAAAATTAGCCAAAATGCTGCTGAAGGCACACCACCGGCGGTTAATATTCGCGGAGTTGGCTTAGTTGATTACAACACTGCTAATACGTCACCGGTGGCGATTTATGTCGATGATGTCGCTGTAGGTTCAGCAAGTAACCAAATCGTGAACTTTTTTGATATTGAGCAGGTTGATATTCTACGTGGCCCGCAGGGGACTATATTTGGCCGTAATGCAACAGGCGGCGCTATTTTGATCCGTACCAAGCGCCCCGAATTCACTGAGACGGGTTACCTAACAGCAGGGGTAGCAAATAACCATGCATTTAACATTGATGCGATGTATAACAATCAATTAAGTGATTCTACTGCATTTCGTGTTGCTATCAATCATCAAGATTATCAATACTCAACTCGCAACGCTTTTGACCAAGCACCGACTGCGGGAATGGAACAAACCAGTGCCCGGTTATCACTATTAAGTGATTTTGATAACCTGCAATTGTTATTGCAAGGTCATATAGAAGATTGGCAAGGTATTGTCCAGCCGGTGGGTAATATTGGTATCATTGCAGATCCTTTAACTGGTGAGCGTTGTAGTGCGAGCCAAGCGGGTTCAACAAAGTGTTTTGACAATTTTGGTTTTAATGACGCAAGTGATGATTTTTATACTGTAAAGGTCAATAATGACTCCCCTCACAAAACGGATGGTAAAGGGGTCAGCGCACACCTCAATTGGCAAGTTAATGATCGTAATGAAGTTGTCTCTATTAGCAGTTATAACCAGCTAAAGCGCTCCCATGCGTTTAATTGTGATGGTTCGCCAGCACAGTTGTGTGAGGGTAGTTTAGGGCTTGATACTGATTTGTTTAGCCAAGAACTTCGCCTGCAAACACAATGGGATGGGCATACTTTAACCAGTGGCCTGTACATTGCGGACGAATCTATCCAACAAAATAATGTAAATGATATTCTTCGTGATCTGCGGGGTATACTCGCTACTGACTTAACTGCTACTTTCTTTTACGATAATCAAATTGATACGCAAAATATAGCTGCTTTTAGCCAGTTAGATTACCAACTTAATGCTGACTGGATGATTAGTGCGGGCTTACGGTATTCGTACGAATCACTTGATTATGATTCAGTTGCACACTTAAATGTTGTCATAGATACTGCGGATTTAGCGGGCAGTTTAGTGCCGTATTATCATGTACAAGGACAGCAATCCGACAATGGCTTCTCGGGTCAAATTGCAATTAACTACCTCATTAGTGATTCAACTCACAGTTATTATCGTTTTGCCAATGGCGCCAAAAGTGGTGGTTATAATGGGGGGTTTTTATCGTCTCCTGAGCAAGCGGAACTAGCCGATTATGGTAAAGAGCGTCTCAATGCCCATGAAGTTGGCACTAAATCATGGTGGCCAGAGCAAGGTATACGGTTTAATTGGGCTGCTTTTTATTATGATTATAATGATCAGCAAGTATTTATGAATCAACCTTCTAAATCGGCGCAAAAACCACCTGTACAACTTCTTGAAAATGTTGGTGACTCAATAATTTATGGTTTAGAAGCTGAATTTGATTATCAAGCAACGGATACGTTGTCGATGCGGCTTGCACTGGGTTATATTCCTCATGCTGAATTTGAAGAATTTGAAGATCCATTAGGTAACAGTTTAACTGATAACCGCTTACCCTTTACTTCAAAATGGAATGCCAGTGTGGGCGTTGAGTATCAGTTAGAGCTAGCTGGTAACCCTTTAACTACCCAATTACTTGTTGATTACCAGTCCGAATATTATTTTGATCAAAATCAAAACCCGTATGCTATGCAAGATGGGTACAGTATCGTAAATGGGAATATTCGCTATCAAGTTGATAATTTTAGCTTTGTAGTTTGGGGGAAAAATTTATTTGATACAGAGTACAGTAATTTAAAATTTGATTTAAGTTCATTTCTTGGCATGCTAGAAGACTTTAAAGGGGAAGGTCGCCGTTATGGTCTTGATGTTAGCTATCAGTTTTAGAAACGTGCTTGCAAAGCAAAGGTCTACTTTATGTTGTTAAAGGTGGTATATAGTTTATGGAGTGTCATTTTTCTTAGCCTATTAACAACTTTTGGTTTTGAAGCGCGAGCAGCAACAGCACCTGACGTATTTATTTATACTGAACAACAGCAAGATGTTAATCTGTTTCAAGTGGGCACATTACTCGCTGCAAGTAATGATGGGTTTCCTCGCTCAAGTGCTCAGATAACCAGTTGGCTTGCTAATCAGCAGCCACAATCTGATACCACTTACTTTGGTGGCAGCTATTGGTTAGTGATAGAGCTTGAGAACCAAACTCAGTTAGATGAACTAGTGCTGTTTCCATACAACACGCTAGTGTCTCGGATTGAAACCCGCGTCTATGATATGACTGAGCCCACAACGGCTTTTGCTCGCTATTTGAGTGGCGGTGTTGAAAAAAACGAATTCGCCTTTCATTACGGAAATAAAATAACACTCAGCCCCAACAAGCGTTATTTTATGATCACTAAATATGAAAGCGACTATTTTTATACGCCACCAAAACTAGTGCTAAAACCCTATACAGACTTTTTTTCACAGATCACCGTAGAAAACATGGTGATGATGCTGTGCTTTGGTGTTGGCATCGCACTGGGCTTGTATAACCTTTTAATTTACTTCGGTGCTCGTGATGTTACCCATCTTTATTATGCGTTGTTTACAGCCTGTTGGGTGTTTGGCTGGAGTCAGTTTTTTCATATACCAGATCAAATCTTTGGTTATTACAGCGCCCATTTACATTGGGTTGGCTTTGTTTTAATTCCACTTACGAACATTCTATTTTTTAATAGCCTGCTTAAACTCAAAGAAAGTTTTCCGCACTTATCATACGCTTCTTTTATATTAGCTGCGATATCAACCGCTGGTGTGCCTGTTGCGATCATATGGCCTGGCTTTGGCTTTGTTTGGGCCACCATAGTCACCGGAGCGACTTTATGCTTTGGTTTATACATAGGCATACGCAGTTGGATGAGTGGTTTTAAGCCGGCACGCTTTTTTGTGTTTGCCTACCTTGCAATGGCTATTCCTAATATGGTTGGTAACCTCACTAATTTAGGTGTATTTCCACAAATTACGATTGATTTATACTTGCTTGGTTTGATCGGTACAGCCCTGGACGCCATGTTATTGGCTTTTGCCGTCGCGAATAAATTTAGTATATTGCACGACGAAAATGTTGAGCTGACAAAAAATCTAGAGCATAAAGTTCAATTACGTACTCAAGAGTTACAACAACTAGCTGAAGAATTGCGTGATGCAAGTGAAGCTAAAAGCCGGTTTTTAGCGAACATGAGCCATGAAATTCGCACCCCAATGACCTCAATTATTGGTTATGCAGATGGTATTATACTTGGCGATATTAAACCGCATGAGCGCAATCATGGTATACGGGTTATTTTACAAAATAGTCGTCATGTATTGGGTTTAATTAATGACATATTAGATATGTCAAAAATTGAAGCAAATCGTCTTGAAATAGACTTAGTTGAGACTGATCTATTTGCAACAATTGCCCATATTGAATCATTATTAGGCAAGCAAATACGTGATAAAGGCCTTAAATTTAAAGTCGATTATCAATTCCCACTTCCTGACTGGATAGTGTCTGATCCAACACGATTACGGCAAATACTCCTTAACTTAACAGCCAACGCGTTAAAGTTTACGACTGTAGGACATATTCAATTGTTGGTCAGCTGTACCGAAGAGCAGCTAGTAATTAAAGTCAAAGATACCGGCATTGGTATGACAGATGCTGAGCAGGCAGATCTGTTTACGCCATTTTATCAGGCAGATTCATCGATTTCTCGAAAATATGGCGGAACCGGGCTTGGCTTAAATATTTCAAAAAGTTTAGCTGAAAAGTTAGATGGCAATATTACCGTTCATTCTCATGTTGGTAGTGGCAGTGAATTTAGTCTTAATATGGCATTGTACACACCGGAGCGTGTACGTTGGATCACGAGTTTTGAAGAAATATGTGTTAGTACAGTAAAAGAGTTACCGAGCCAGTGCCAACGAAACTTAGTGGGTGAAGTTCTGGTTGCCGAGGATCACCCAGAAAATCGTGAGCTTATTAAGCGTATTTTGGAACGAATGGGGTTAACGGTTACTGCAGTCGAAAACGGCCAAGATGCAGTGCAAGCGACTTTAGATCATCAATTTGATTTAATATTACTCGATATTCAAATGCCAATAATGGATGGCGAACAAGCTATACATATTATGCAGGCAACGGGTCTAACAACCCCGATTGTGGCGTTAACAGCTAATACCATGCAACATGAAATTGAGCGCTATTTAAAACAGGGTTTTATTGATCACATAGGCAAACCCATTGACCGCAGTGAGTTTAGTCAAAAAATTGCGAGTTATTTAGATATTGAGATGCATGAAGAAGTAAAGCTTCCGGAACATGAATTTGAAGCACTCAAACGAGTCTATATTGGTGGTTTAAAAGCACAGCGAGATACACTGAGTGAGCAGTACGCACAAGGTAATATTGATGGTTTTACGCAAAGCGTACACATGTTAAAAGGGACCGCAGGTATGTTTGATTGCGATGCTTTATATCAACACGCTTTGAAGTTAGATAAAGCCTTGAAAGCAGACAGTATTACGCTTGACAGTCAATTGGTCTCTAATGTGCTAACTGAAATCGATGATATATTATGTCATACCCCTTCATAAGCAGCATTGTTCAGCGTAAATCACTTGCCAATACACCGAGTAAGGTTATGCACAAAAGGAGTAATGCATCCATTATTTTATTGTTGAATAATAACTATAACTGCTACAAGCACGACATCACAGTGTAACCATGCTTTAATCGTGCTAAATACTCAATAACAGAATATGGCACAAGTATGAGTTATCAACATCTTGAAATTCCACCACAGGGTGAGCAAATAACGATTGATAACAAAGGTGTTTGGCAGATACCAAAGCAACCCATCATCGCTTATATTGATGGTGATGGAGTAGGCCAGGATATTTCACCATGCATGCGTAACGTTGTTAATCAAGCAGTGCACATATGTTATCAAGGCCAGCGTAAAATTCATTGGATGGAAGTGTTTAATGGGGAAAAAGCCGCGCAGTTATATGATGGTGATTGGTTTCCTCAGGAGACAATTCATGCCGTTCGTCAATTTAAAATCGCAATCAAAGGGCCGCTAACAACGCCTATAGGAGGTGGTTTTCGCTCACTGAATGTTGCTTTACGTCATGAAATGGATTTGTTTGTTAATATGCGCCCAATCAAGGGTTACAAAGCACTGCCTTCGCCGTTAAAACATCCAGAAAACACTGATATTGTCGTCATTCGTGATAGCTCTGAGGATGTCTATTCAGGGATAGAATGGCAAGCGGGCAGTGTGGAAGCTGAAAAAATGTTGGACTTTTTATGTCATGAGATGGGAGTGACGCGATTACGATTTGATCAGCATTGTGGAATAGGGATAAAAAATATTTCCAAAGAAGGTTCAGAGCGATTAGTTCGGTATGCGTTAAACTATGCAATTGAGCAAAATAGTCGTTCAGTTACTTTAGTTCATAAAGGTAATGTCTTGAAATTTACTGACGGTGCATTTAAACGGTGGGGGTTTGCCTTGGCTGAACGAGAATTCGCGGCGCAAGCACATAGTAATGGACGTTGGTTAGAAATACCTCGCACAGGCCAATCACCACTTATTATAAAAGAAGTGATTGCTGATAACATGTTACAGCAAGCACTCATGACGCCAGAACAATTTGATGTTGTTGTTACGACAAATCAAAATGGTGATTATTTAGCGGATATGCTGACTGCACAAGTGGGCGGTATTGGTATTATGCCAGCAGCAAACTTGAATAATGAAGTGGCTTTTTTTGAACCCACGCATGGTACGTTTGCACGGATCGCAGGACAAAATAGTGCAAACCCCACCAGTAGTATCTTAAGCGCTGTGATGATGCTGCGTTTTATGGATTGGCACGAAGCTGCACAAGCAATTGACAATGCGTTAGCACAGACATTAGGTGCGGGTGAAGTGACGTTTGATTTACAGCAGGAGCTGCAAAACTCGACTATCCTCAGTTGTAGTGATTTTACACAAAGGATAATCGAGTGTTTAAGTTATTCATAATTTATGCTGCATTAGCGTTTTTAAGCGCACTGCGGTACGTACAAGGGCGATTAGTTAGTTCAGCAGCACGTTGATAAATCGCTTTTGCACCTTCTTCATCACTGGGTGTTCCGCTTAAAGTATCCATCAAAGCCACAACAATAATTGCAGGAACTTGACAGCAATATTCATCTAGTACTGCGGTTGTTGTTTGCGCATCAACATGGCAATGCGGATGATTGTGCTCAACTTGGTAGGCATGCAGTAGTGTTTGAACATCCAAGCTATCATCCTCAAGGTGTTTGTTTTTACGACATTGACAGCCAAACTCGTCAACTAATGTTGCTAATGCTTGATAAACATCATCGCAATCAAGCGTTGTTTTTTGACAAAGTTGCTGTTCAATAAAAATGTGTAAATGACCATCGATGAATAGTCCGTCTTGTTGGGTAAAGCGAGCTGTAGTTTGCATCATAGTGTTGCCTCTTAATTGTTGTGATTGATTCATTTAGTATGAATTCACTTTAGTACTAAGCTCACTATTTATGAAATTGTTGTTTTCAATAACTGATATTGATTTAATCAATAATAAAATAAAGAGGCTGATCCTTGCACTGCTATTTTGTATTGGATGTGTGCAACAAAGCGCCGCTCAGTATGAAGTCTGTTTGCATGGAACGTTTACGAGCGATGACTGTTCGAGTAAACAGCAATGCCAGTGAGTGTCTAGAAACTGGCATTGTTGAATGAGTGATTAAACTAAAAAATTTGTTTATTTTGTTTGTGCATCTAATGACTGACCATTCACATCTTTAGAATCGTCACTCATTAAATATAAATAAGTTGGCATTAAATCTTCAGGACAGGCTAATTTGTCACGGTCTTCGCCAGGATATACACTTGCACGCATTGCCGTGTGGGTAGCTCCTGGGTTGATACAATTTATGCGAATATTCGTTTTACCTACTTCACACGCCCATGTTTGCATCATACCTTCAACGGCAAATTTGGAAATAGCATACGCTCCCCAGAATTCACGGCCTTGTCGACCGACACCAGAAGACGTAAAGATAATTGATGCAGAAGGTGATTTTCGTAACACAGGAAACATGTACTTTGTAAGCATTGCTTGAGCTGTCACATTTACTTTCATGATGTTATCAAACGTTGATGAACAAAAATGCTCTAGTGGTCCTAATGCACCAATAATTCCGGCATTGTTAAGTAATCCATCAAGTTTACCGAACTGTTGTTCAATAGTAGCCCCAAGATCACGATAATTCTGCTTGCTAGCACCTTTTAAATCCATCGGTACTATGGCCGGTTTTGGACCGCCTAATGCCACTATTTCATCATAAACGGCTTCGAGTTTGCTGGTGGTTTTACCAAGTAAGATAACGGTTGCGCCATGTTTTGCATACGTTATTGCCGCAACACGGCCAATGCCATCGCCAGCCCCTGTGATCAGGATAACTTTGTCTTGTAGGGCATTTTCAGCCGCTTTATAAGTTTGCATAATAAAGGTCCAAAATAATCAATTTCAATGATTTTAACATAGCAAAACACCAAGTTATCGAATTTATTGCAAAATAAGGTGGCGAAATTTGAAAGTTTACGTTAACTTTAACTGGTCTAATGTCTTATTAATAATCTAATTACAATATTTTAACCAAAAATTACGCTATAACTTAAAAGAACTTAATTAAACACACACATAAAAAAAAGATTACGTGCGGAGCAAACAACATGAAAAAAATGCTACTCTCACTCGCAATTACAGCGGCTCTTGCTGGTTGCGGCGGCGGTGAAACGTTAGAAGATGTTAAAAATGACACACCACCGGTTATACCCGCTGCGACAGTGAAATTTGACCCTGCAAATGGGGTTATTTCGGTGCCAAATGATTTATTAATGAGCGGCACAAAAGATGGCACTATTAATATACCTGGTGAATTAGATGCCAATGGTACCTCAGTGCCACGAGCTGCCTATGCTGATCCATCACTGGCGTTAGGAGCACTTGATGGCTGGTCAAGCCAAGTACCCTACAAAATCGATTTAACATTTCCTACCGATGTCAGTTCAACTGCAACGCCGCAACCTAAATTGAGTTTAGATGAAGCGTCTGCTTCAGCACCGGGTGCTGTACGTATTTTTGAAGTAGTAATGGGCGCAAGTTTAACCGATGCAGATTGCTCGCAAGTTCCTGCAGGCGTGGCTTGCAAGTTACTCGGCGAACTTACCTTTGGTGTTGACTTTATAACCAAAGGTAGTGGTGATGCTATTGCAATTATTCCGTTAAAACCGTTTAAAGCTGGTAGCTCTTATATAAATGTATTAACGACTAGTTTAAAAGATTCAGTCGGGCGCTCTATCGAGCCGTCATCAACTTATGCATTGGTGAAACAAGAAGCGCCATTAATTACGGAATCTCAACTTGCTTTGCAAGGGGTGATAAATAGCTACGAAAATGTAATTACTTCAAGTGGAGCAATCGCTAAAGATGAAATTATATTCTCAGCAGCAATGACGATTCAATCTGTTGGCCCAGTGCTAGGCACCATAAAATCACTGCTAGCGGCGAGCCTACAAAATCCAGCTCTACCAACACCTATGGTTCAAATTCCAGAACAACCGATGTTAACGGTAGCGCAAGTTTTCGAATCGCAAGGAATGACGGGTTTATCTCCTGCATTTTCAGGCGTGCAGTATCAAAAAGGCAGTGTCACGTTACCTATGTACTTATCTCAACCAAAAGGGAAAGAAGTTTCAGATTTGGCGGATACTTATTGGCAAGGTATGTGCGATAACGCTGCGGCGGTGTTAGCTTATAAGGCATCAGAGGGTGAGAATTTTCCAACTGAACCCGTTAGCATTAACGATGCAACTTGTGCCGCACTCAGTGATGGGCGTCTGCGTGACTTAGGGTTAGATACAACCAAGCATTTAACTAAATATAACTCAATTCCTAAAGTACAAAGCTTAGAGCCTGTGCCTGTACAAGTTACTAAACCGATTCTAGCTGTGATCAATAACGTAAGAGCGCAATTAGAAATGCCGGCAATAGAAATGCCAGCCGGTGGTTGGCCTGTTGTGATTATGCAACACGGTATAACGTCTAAAAAAGAAGACATGTTAGCATTAACGGCAAGTTTAGCTATACAAGGGTTTGCAACAGTAGCAATTGACCACCCTGTACACGGTGAGCGTGGTATTGATGTTGATGATGATGGGGTTGATGATTTCAATGCGTCAACTGGGTCTGTTTTAGCGTATATGAATTTGCAATCACTGCTTGTAGCACGGGATAATTTAAGACAATCTTCTGCTGATTTACTCGGTCTTCGTTTAGGTTTAAACCTGACTAATGATACGTCTTTAAATACACAAGATGTGTCGTTTATCGGTCATTCTTTAGGTTCAATTGTTGCCCCAGCTTTTATTGCGCAAGCTAATAACCCGCTTGATGAGCAAGTGGATGGCCTATTTAAAGTTAATACAGTGGCCCTTGCAAGTGGTGGCGGAGGTATTGCTAGTTTCTTATTAGAGTCTGCGTCTTTTGGTCCATTCGTACAAGGTTCAGTACTATTGGCTGCTGGAACAACTGAGTCTGCTGAATTCGCGACTTATTTACAAACTGATGCAGTTTCTAACTGTGGAGTGTTCGCAGCAAACCAACAAGCGTATGTAAGCTGTGCATACCCAGAATACATTGCCTCGCTTACGATGGCAGGAGAAACAGCAAAAATAGCAAATATCCAAGGGGTGATGACTCAGTTCTCATTTGCGGCACAAACGGTACTTGATAGTGGTGACCCAACTAATTACGCGGCTGCTGTTAAAGCACTTGCTACGCCTGTATATATGAATGTTGTAGTTGGTGATGGTGAAGGTAATAAACCTGATCAAGTAATTCCGCCGATGACGGTTAATAATCCTATTGCAGGTTCATTACCATTAGCTAACTTAATGGGCTTAACAACGGTAACCCAATCACAAGCGCCAACGGGTGAGGGCATGAGTTACCTAGTGAAATTTACCAAAGGACATCACAGTTCAGTGCTCACACCTGCACCAAATGAAGCGGCAGGCTCAACTGTAGAAGCGAGCGGGGCAGCGACAACTGAAATGCAATTACAAATTGCCAGTTACTTAGCAACCCGGGGTCTAGCATTATCAATTAATAACACTGATATTGTGACGGACTAATTTTCCAACCTGTTAAAAAATACAAAGCCACTGAAAAGTGGCTTTTTTTTGTTTGAATGGTAAATTAGGTTAAATTTTTATTTGGAGAATACAATTGGAATTTTTATATGAGTACGGCCTGTTTTTTGCCAAAACGGTGACTTTTGTGATTGCTGTTGCTGCTATTATTTTAATCAGTGTAGCTGCAGCGGCAAAGCCTAAAAGTAAAAAAGGGGAAATTCAGATTGATGATATATCAGAGCAACTTGATGATTTAAAAAATAATTTTATCGAAAGTACGTTATCTAAAAAAGCATTAAAAGAGCATCATAAATCACAAAAAAACTTGGCTAAAAAAACAGCTGAAACTGATAGCAAACCGCGGTTATATGTTATCGACTTTAATGGCAGTGTGGATGCGCATGAAGTTGACAGCTTGCGCGAAGAGATCACTGCAATCATCTCAATTGCTGATCCTAAGCAAGATAAAGTGCTGGTTAGATTAGAAAGCGGTGGCGGTGTGGTTCATGGTTACGGTCTGGCTGCATCACAACTGCAACGTTTGAAAGATAAGGGGATTTACCTTAGCGTTTCAATAGATAAAGTGGCAGCCAGTGGGGGTTACATGATGGCATGTGTAGCGGACGAAATCGTTGCTGCCCCGTTTGCAATTGTGGGCTCAATTGGTGTGATAGCGCAAATTCCAAACTTTAATAAAATTCTTAAGAAAAATGATGTTGATTTTGAACAGATCACCGCAGGTGAGTTTAAACGCACATTAACACTATTTGGTGAAAACACTGATAAAGCGCGTGAGAAATTTAAGGATGAAATAGAACAAACTCATGATTTATTTAAACAGTTTGTTAGTAGTCAACGACCTAGTTTGGACATCGATCTAGTTGCAACAGGTGAACATTGGTTTGCAACTCAAGCAATTGGGAAAGGGCTCGTTGATAAAATTCAAACCAGCGATGACACATTATTAAGTCATCAAGACGAGCGACAAATCTATAAAGTAAAATATAAAGTTAAGAAGAGCCTAAGTGATAAATTTGCTTTGGGCTTGAGTAATACGATGAACCAAACAGGCATCTCATTACTTTCTCGTTTTAAAGGATTAAACCCATAAAGGTTAGCTCGCACTTTTAAGTAATAAAAAACCCGCAAATGTGCGGGTTTTTTATTACAAAGATACACAAGCAATACTAGTCAGTTGATTTATGGTAGTCCTCTAAATCTTTTGCTGCATCAGGGTCGTTAAATACATCCTCATCCAATTGACCTTCAGATTTAGCAACGACACATGTAACCATACAGTCACCAGTTACATTAACTGCAGTACGTGTCATATCAAGTAATCTGTCAACCCCGATAATAATTGCAATCCCTTCAACAGGTAAACCAACTTGATTAAGTACCATAGCAAGCATGATCAAGCCTACGCCTGGAACCCCGGCAGTGCCAACAGAGGCAAGCGTTGCAGTTAAAATGACCATCAAGTAATCAGAAATTGTTAAATCAACACTGAACACTTGGGCAATAAACACCGTCGCAACACCTTGCATGATTGCAGTGCCGTCCATATTGATGGTCGCACCTAGCGGTATTGTAAATGAAGCAACTGAGTTTTTTGCACCTAATTTTTTGGTGGCAGTTTCTAATGTGATAGGCATAGTTGCACTTGAGCTGGAAGTACTAAAGCCAAACAGGCATGCATGCTTCATTTTCTTTAAAAATATAATCGGGTTTAAGCCTGTTAGTAACTTTAACAAAATGGTGTAGTTCACAAATGCATGAATAGCTAGCGCAGCCATTACTACGCCAAAGTACTTTGCAAGGCTAACAATCAAATCGACTTCTATAGTGGTAAATAGTTTAGCCATTAAAAAGAACACGCCATAAGGGGCAACGTTCATTAATAGCGTCACTAATTTTAAGATCACGGTATTTAAATCTTCAAAAACGACAGCAACACGTTTACCTGCGCTACCGCTCAGTGCCATGGCGATACCAAATAATAAGGAAAATACTATCACCTGCAACATGTTACCACTGGCCATTGCATCGATTGGATTGGTTGGAAACATATCAATAATGACTTGTGCAAGCGTTGGCGCTTCTTTTGCGTTATATGCGGCATCACTTGGTAAATTAATACCTTCACCTGGGTTCACTAGTAAGGCTAAAGTAATTGCAACTGTTATCGCAATAGCAGTCGTAATGAGGTAAAGGCAGATTGATTTACCACCTAATCGTCCTAACTTTTTTGGGTCACTTAAACTACAAGTACCACAAACAAGTGAAACAAAGACTAATGGTACAACTAGCATTTTCAAACTGGCGATAAATATTTGTCCACCAATATGAAATAAACCATCAACAAAAAAGCCTTTAATTGGCAAAGAGAATAATCCAAGTGGGATTAGATAATCGTCTTCGCCAGCTAATATTGCTTGGAAAATAAAGCCTACTGCAACACCCAAAAACATACCAATCATGATACGGGTGGTTAAACTCATTGAACGGATTTTCGACATAGTAACAATCTATTTTTTATAAATTTGCCATAGCCTACCAGCATGCAGATTTTTATACAGAAAAAAACGATAAATATGAAAAAAAAATCGTAAATAAAAAAACCATAAAAAAGTAATAAAAGTTGTGATTTTAAAGCTTGTTATAGGTTAATATTGAGTAAATTTTAGATTTACATTATTAATAACAAACGCTAGGGAGAGGGCAATGCCTTTAATGCGATGGCTCAGTGTCATAATGTTAAGTTTTTTAATCACGGCGTGTGGTGGCGGTGGAACACTTGAAAAGGAAGGTGGTGAACTGGGTGGCGACACTGATGTTGCAACTTATACCTTAACGATTAGCGCTATTTCTGAAGTCACAGGTGAAGCAGCTAATAAGGTTTCAGCAAACCAGCGTTTAGAGTTAGCAGCTAAACTATTAAAAGATGGTGCAGCAGTCCCTGGAAGTAGAGTAACGTTTACTACAGATGGAGATTATGGTGTATTTAATCCTGTATCTGGCACCGCTGAGACGGATGCTGATGGTATAGCAAGAGTATTTCTTAGTGTTGGTAGCACGGCTGGTGCTGGAACAGTAAGTGCTTCAGTCACACTCGACGGCACAAGTGTCGCAAGTGCTGAACCTTTTACATTTACATCGACAGGTGAGCTGGATAATACATCACAAGGTGATTACTCTATTACTTTACAAGGCTATGCACAAGATACAGGCGTTGCATCGAATACAGTAACAAATTCAGCAGCACTTGATTTAAGGGCTACGTTAAAGCGTAATGGAGAGATTGTTGCTGGTAAGCGTATAACTTTTCAATTAGCCGATAATATAGGTCTGTTGTCGCCATCTTCTGCACTTACTCAGAATGATGGGATAGCTACTGTGGAATTATCTGCAGGTTCAGATGCGGGGGCTGGTCAAGTTAGTGCCGTATACACCATTGAAGGTGTCTCTTATTCTGGTACTTTTGACTTTCAGTCAACAGGAGGTCAAGATAATGTGTCAAATGAATACATCTTGATATTAAATGGAGTTTCTACAAATACGGGGGCACCATCTAATCTAGTTACCCCAAATGATCCTATAACCCTTCAAGCCAATTTACAGCATAATGGTGAGCCCCTAAGTGGTGAAAAAGTGACGTTTACTTTATCTGATAGCATTGGTGAACTTGATCCCCCTTCTGGCACTGCATTAACGAATTCTCAAGGAATTGCTTCAATTTCATTACTCGCTGGCGATGTAGAAGGCGCAGGTGAAGTTGTGTTTAGCTATACTGTTGACGATGATACATATGTCTCTGCACCTTTCACATTTGAAGCTCAAGTGCAAAGTGAAGTAGTCACAGAAGTGAATGTAAATGTTTTAGCTAGTAATGATCTAGTAACTAGAAGTATAGATTATTTGAACCCAGCACGCGCGCAAGCCACGGTTACTGTAAACGGCCAACCTGCTGCATTTAAGTTTGTTACATTTAACCTTACAGGTTTTGGGATACTTAACCCTTCAAATGGCACAGCCATGACGAATGAGCAAGGAATTGCTGAAATTGATTTATTAACTGGTACAACTCAAGGGGCTGGGAGTATTACCGCAACTTATGTTAATGACAAAAAAATATCAACTACCTCTACGGAGTTTGTATATGAAACAGCAGGGGATTCACCTGCGCAAAATGGTGATACTGATTATGCGCTTTCAATTAGCTTAATATCAACACAGACATTGACTGAAACGAATTCTGTGAGTGCAGATAATAGTGCGCAAGTAAAAGCCTTAGTATTAGATAGTGAAGGTAACCCTGTTACAAATCAAGTTGTCAACTTCTCGTCTACGTTAGGACGTTTACTGCCAAGTCTTGGAACTGCTTTAACTGACACCTCGGGTATTGCAACATTAAATTTGACGGCAGGCTCTATTGAAGGGGCCGGTATTGTCACGGCACAGTTTGATAATCAGCAAGCGACTATTGGTTTTTATACCCGTGGTGATGTAGCTGATTCGACTCAAAATACAGCTGATATATCATTTAAGTTATTAAAAAATTGCTTAGATGGTTTTACAAATAGTAGAGATGCTACTTTATGTGATGAAGTAACAAGCTTCTCAAGTGAAGAATCCGGTGTGTTATATGTACAAGCACTCAAGAACGGTTCTAATACACCTCTAGAGCAAGTATTAGTAACAGCGACCACAACTATTGGTTCGATATCGCCTACTACGGGAACAGCCATAACAGATGCTAATGGTGTTGCATTATTAGACATTATACCGGGTCGAGATGTTGGAGCCGGTGAAGTTACTGTTTCTGTTTTAACCAGTAGTTTAACAAAGGCATTCCAAATCGCTGCCGTTGATGTAGAGATTGAGATTTCTTCTAATTTGGCTGACTCAGATCTATTATCTGCTGGTTCAACGGCTCTGATCTCAGTTGAAATCAACAAAGAGGGGGCATTGTTTACTTCACCATTACTCGTTGAGTTTAGCTCGGGTTGTGTTGATGCTGGTCTAGCAGTGATTGATGCAAGAGTTACCAGTATTGGTGGCGTGGCACAATCTACATACCGAGCTACAGGCTGCGTAGGCGCTGACCAAATTACCGCATCGGTAATCACCGGTGGCACTACAGTCTCTGATAATATTGTTGTAAATGTATCTAAATCTAATATTGGTTCTATTGAGTTTTTGGATTCATCGGAATCAGTTATTGCTTTAAAAGGAACTGGTGGTGCAAATCGTAAAGAGACATCCACTTTGCGGTTTAAGCTTGTTGATAATAATGGTAATCCAATCCCATCGAAAACCGTCAACTTTGAACTATCAACAACTGTTGGAGGTGTAAAACTGAGTCAAAGCTCCGGTTTTACCAATGCTGAAGGCATAGTACAAACAGTGGTCCAATCTGGCGTATACCCACAGCCTGTTAAAGTTATTGCATCAAGCGAAGAAGTGTTTGAAGGGCAAACTTTAAAAGTTATAAAACAATCTGATGAACTTGCTATTAGTACAGGTGTAGCTGATCAGAATAGTTTTAGTACAGCTTTAAGTGCTCATAACGTTCATGCACTTGATTTGGATGGAACTCAAGTTGAAGTGACAGCTCGTTTAGCAGATCATTTCGGTAATCCTGTGCCTGATGGTACGGTGGTAAGTTTTATCGCTGAAGGAGGGATGATTGCGCCTAACTGTCAGACAAGTAACGGTAATTGTTCAGTGACCTGGGAAAGTAGTAACCCACGACCTTTCACTAATAGTTATTACCAAAATACCATTATGGAAAAGTGTGATAGAGGGCTTCCATGTCCGATGGGAATTTTAAATGACGATTATAGTATTGATCTACCGTTAGGTGGACGTGCAACTATTTTATCTTATGCGCTTGGTGAAGAGTCTTATAATGATAAGAATGGTAATGGTTTATTTGACTCGACCGATTTTTTTGCTGAAATAAATGATAGGCCAGAAGCGTTTATAGATAATAACAGCGATAATACATACGGTGGCGAAGATTGCGCCATTGGTTCAGGTCCTTGTTCAGCTGAAAACTCTGATGGCGATGAGTTTGAAGAATTCATTGATTACAATAGCGATGGAACATGGACTACTGGAAATGGTGTTTACGATGGTTTACTCTGTACTGAAGCTGATGATACAGCAGGTATCTGTAAGCGAGGTTTAATACATATATTTAATAACTCTGAAATCGTGATGTCTAATGATGATGCCGCTTTCCGGGTAGTAACATTTGCTCCAGATTGCTCATTAATTCCAGGTGTTAACGCTTCAGAAGTGCGTTTAAATAGTAATTCATTGAGCCCTCTACTTAGAAAGAATCAAAGCGATGCAACCAGTGATTTGATGTGTCAGGTGGATAGTGTTGATTTTAGAGGCGGAACAACAGAAGCGGTTGATTTAACTGTTTATATTGCAGATATTTATAATAACCCAATGCCAGTAGGTACTGTAGTATCTATTTCGACAGATAATGGAGTGCTCTCAGGCGCTGATGAAGATTATATTTTTCCAAATACGACTTCGATTGTGCCTATTTCTTTATCATTTGTTATTTTAGATGAACAAGATGACTCTCGAAATGATAAAACACAAGGTGCAATTACAGTTAAAGTTGCAGCTCCTAATGGGTTAATTAGCACGACATCCATTTCGGTACTGGATGATCCAGCACCTTAATTTAATTTTGTATTAAAAATGCCAACCATAAGGTTGGCATTTTTGTTGCTATTCTATATATTCCACTGCAAATACCAAAAAACATCGTTTTGTCTAAATTAACGGCAATAATTGTTTAATTAATCATTAAAAATAGAAAAGTTTGTATTAAAAGCTTGTAACAATTGGTGTTTGTAGATATACCTATAAATATTCGCGCTCGTAAATGAGCAAAACACATTTAAAATACTTGGTTAGAAATAGGCAACTATGGGCAAATCGCTAGTAATTGTAGAGTCTCCTGCTAAGGCTAAAACAATTAATAAATATTTAGGAAACGATTTTATCGTCAAGTCCTCTATTGGGCATGTACGAGATCTTCCTACCTCCGGTTCAGGCAAAACCAAAACGGCTGCTGTAAAAACGCCTGCAGAAGTGCGTAAAATGGCACCAGAAGAAAAGGCTGCATACAAAAAACAGCGTGATTATACGAACTTAGTTGCTCGAATGGGGATTGATCCAGAAAAAGGCTGGGAACCTCATTATGAAATATTGCCAGGTAAAGAAAAGGTTGTTCAAGAATTACAAAAGCTTGCTGAAAATGCTGACCAAATCTACCTCGCAACGGATTTGGATAGAGAGGGAGAAGCAATCGCGTGGCATCTGCAAGAAATCATTGGTGGAGAGCCTGAGAAGTACAAGCGCGTAGTATTCAACGAGATCACTAAAAATGCCATTCAGGCAGCTTTTGAAGCGCCAGGAGAGCTAAATACCGACATGGTCTATGCCCAACAGACCCGTCGCTTTTTAGACCGTGTGGTTGGCTTTATGGTTTCACCGTTACTTTGGGCTAAAGTTGCCCGTGGTTTATCAGCAGGGCGCGTACAGTCAGTAGCTGTGCGTTTATTGGTAGAACGCGAGCGCGAGATCAAAGCATTCATTCCGGAAGAGTTCTGGGATATTCATGCAGACGTTAAAAATAGTGAGTCTACCTTACGCCTAGAAGTGGTTAAGCAAAACGATAAAGCGTTTAAACCAGTTAATAAAACACAAGCTATGGCTGCAACTGCAGTCTTAGAGAATGCTGAATATAAAGTTGTTAGTGTTGAAGAAAAGCCGAGTAAGAGCCGTCCAAGTGCGCCTTTTATTACTTCAACCATGCAACAAGCTGCCAGTACACGCTTAGGTTATGGTGTTAAGAAGACCATGATGTTAGCACAACGATTGTATGAAGCTGGTTACATAACTTATATGCGTACAGATTCGACAAATTTGTCCAAAGATGCTGTTGCAATGTGCCGTGACTACGTAAGTGAACAATATGGCAATAAGTATTTACCAAAAGAGGCTGTTAATTATAGCTCGAAAGGAAATGCACAAGAGGCGCATGAAGCAATTCGTCCTTCTAGTGTGAGTGTATTGTCTGGTCATTTAGAAGGTGTAGATCCGGATGCTAAGAAACTTTATGAATTAATTTGGCGTCAATTTGTTGCATGTCAAATGGTTGCTGCAGAATATGACTTAACAACTTTGACTGTAACAGCTGATGATTTTCAATTAAAGGCAAAAGGGCGTGTGCTACGCTTTGATGGTTGGACAAGAGTACAACCTGCTGTGCGTAAAAAGAATGAAGAAGATCAATCATTACCAGCAATAAAAGAAGGTGAGGTATTAAGCCTGATTGAGCTTGAACCTAAACAGCACTTTACTAAGCCGCCTGCGCGTTTTAGTGAAGCCAGTTTAGTAAAAGAGCTTGAAAAACGTGGTATTGGTCGTCCCTCTACTTATGCTTCTATTATCTCAACGATCCAAGATCGCGGCTATGTACGCGTTGAAAACCGTCGCTTCTTTGCAGAAAAAATGGGTGAAATTGTTACCGATCGATTAGTTGAGAACTTCACTGATCTGATGAACTTTGACTTCACTGCAAAAATGGAAGGTCGTTTAGATGATATCGCAGAAGGCGAACGTGTTTGGACTCAAGTGCTCGATAAGTTTTACGCTGATTTCTCTACTCAACTGACAATAGCCAGTGGTGAAGAAGATGAAGGAGGAATGCGTAAAAATGAAATGGTTGAAACAGACATTGATTGCCCAACATGCGGTAGAAAAATGGGGATTCGTACTGCGTCGACAGGGGTGTTTCTAGGTTGTACTGGTTATAATTTACCTCCTAAAGAGCGCTGCACGACTACGATGAATCTAGTGGCTGGCGACGAAGCAGTGGCTGCCGATGTTGAAGATGTTGAAACAGAAACATTAATGCAAATGAAGCGTTGCCCAATCTGTGAAACAGCGATGGATTCATACCTGATTGATGAAACTAGAAAACTTCATGTTTGCGGTAATAATCCCGCATGTAAAGGCTATGTCGTCGATGAGGGTACATTTAAAATAAAAGGCTATGATGGCCCTATCATTGAGTGCGATAAATGTTCAGCAGATATGCAATTAAAGTCTGGACGTTTTGGTAAATATTTTGGCTGTAGTAATGAGGAATGTAAAAATACTAGAAAATTACTACGTAGTGGTGAAGCTGCGCCGCCAAAAGAAGATCCTGTGCAGTTACCTGAGCTTGAATGTGAGAAATCTGATGCATACTTCGTGCTCCGTGATGGTGCTGCGGGTATTTTCTTAGCAGCCAATACGTTCCCTAAATCACGTGAAACTCGCGCTCCCAAAGTTGAAGAGTTACAGCGTTTTCGAGATCGTATTTCTCCTAAATTCTATTATCTTGCGGATGCGCCAGCAAAAGACCCTGATGGCAACTTAGCGGTTGTCCGTTATAGCCGTAAGAATAAAGAACAGTATGTAATGACCGAGGTTGACGGCAAAGCAACGGGTTGGACTGCACATTACAATGCTGGTAAATGGGTTGAAGAGGCGAAGAAAAAAGCCGCACCGAAAAAGAAAGCGGCACCTAAAAAAGCAGCTAAGGCGAAAAAGGACGCTGAGTAAAATTAATCGTAACTATTTTACACGGATAGGCGCTTAAGTATTAGTCGCTTGCCTTAGTCAAAAAAACCGGAACGCACATCATTGTGTCGTTCCGGTTTTTTATAAATTTCGCAGTGGCAAATTTAATTTTAAATTTTTACGTCAGTAACTTTTTTGTAGCCTTCAGACTCAAGCTCATCATTAACGCACTTTAAAACGTATGGCTTAAGCTCTTCATTGCTGATGTCGTCGTCTTTAGCCCAGTTTAAACACATTTCTGTGTATTCTTTAATTGTTTCAGCTGAAGCGTCAACAGCATCATCTGCAACTGCAAATGTTGTATAAACAGCAAATAGAGGTGCGACGATAAGTGTTAGCAATGCTTTTTTCATTCGTTCATTCCTAAAAAAGTAATAACAATTGTTTTTGATAATTAAAACAAGAGTGATCCAATCAGCAATACGCTGTTGGTAAGTGGATTTTTAAACGAATTGATAATAAAAGATAACGAAATATTTTTATCGTAAAGACAAATAAAGTGTAATAAAAATAATGAACTCAATTTTATTAATGTTATCTTAGTAGGATAACTATATTAGGAACTTATATGTCTCAAAGCCAACCACCAGAAATTGCACCGCGTGTTGCATCTAAATTAGAAAAATTTGTAGAAAGCTTTATTTTTCGTGCCCGCTGGTTACTGGCACCTTTTTTTATAGGGTTGTTAGTTGCGATAATCCTGTTGTTGTTAAAGTTTTTTAAATATTTGTATCACATGGCGCTTAATACATTCAGTGCCACTAATGAGCAGTTATTAGTAGGGATTTTAACCTTGGTTGATACGGCTCTGCTCGCTGGTTTATTGTTGATCATAATTTTTAGTGGTTATGAGAATTTTGTTTCA
This sequence comes from Pseudoalteromonas sp. S1727, assembly GCF_005886375.1. Lineage (NCBI taxonomy): Bacteria > Pseudomonadati > Pseudomonadota > Gammaproteobacteria > Alteromonadales > Pseudoalteromonadaceae > Pseudoalteromonas > Pseudoalteromonas sp. S1727. Next base: position 7,459 of record NZ_PNDT01000022.1, on the reverse strand, counting down.
AAGCTGAATATCGGTAATCATGAAGATCGCCCAGCATGGATGGGGAAAGTGGGGTTTTCTGGTTTAAAAATGAAATTGATCAGTGCGATAGTTGCAATATCTGCGGTAGAGCTGTTAAAAGTATTTATTAGCTCACCTAGTCACACCAGCGATGAGTTAATGTGGAAGGTGGTCATCCATGTTACTTTTGTAATATCAGGTGTACTGTTTGCGTTAACTGATTTTATTAATAGCAAAACGCACAATCACTAAATAGGCAGCGAGACAAAGGCTCGCTGCTTGTTTAAGTTGTTAAAACGTAGGTGCGGCGATTAATTATCCGGCCTTAGAATTACATATACTTTGCCACATCACTTTTAGGCTTGGCTCTTTTGCATACATAGTAATTGCATCGCTTTCTCGGTCATCGTTTTATTAACAAATGCTTTAGCTTGAGCTAAGCTGTTAAAAAGGCACGGACGAATATCCATATTTAGCCCCGCATTATCGAGAATGCGTTGCATTTGATTGATTACGATTGATGAGTCAAAAATATAGGCGCTGGCAATGCAGCCTTTATGTACCATGGCAGACGTAAGCAAGGTAAGTTGTTGCTCTGCTTGTGGTGTGGCAGCTAAAAGCGTTTGTGAATTGCTAATGTATCCCCATGGTTTATTTGCAAACTGCGCTACCTGTGTGAGTAAGCTATTAGCAAATGCAGAGACTAAACTGGCATTAACATTACCAGAGAAATCAGCAATGATGATATTTTGTTCACATTGTAAACTAACCTGGCCATATTTATTGATAAATTTCAACGTGCTTCCTTGTGAGAAAATTTAAGAGCGCGAATTTTATACAATTAAAACATGAAGTCTAGTTTTTTATTTATATTTTATAAATTTGCATTGAACAGTTTCTTTTAGAGTGAAATTTGACTTGATTATGTGTATTTTCTGGCCTGCTCTGTTATTACACAGGCCAAAAATTTGTTTCTAGGTCATTAGAACATTACAGATTATTAGCAATGTCAATGCTAAGTAAGTGATCTAATCCCCCTGTAATGGCTGCAACTTGCGCTAAAATACATTCTTCATCAGTTGCTGTTGGACTGTCTGGGTAGACTTCTGTCGTGGTAACATACTGCGCGTCAGTAAAGCCCATGCATAAACCAAGCTCTCTAGCTGAATAATTGATCACTCCAAACTGTTCAAGTGGTACACCAATTAATTGGTTATTCTCATCACTTGGCGCGATGTGTGTTACTTGAGCAACGCTATCAATGATCGCTTTTTGAAACTCAGGCATTGGTTTCGTGCTATCAGCGACAAGGTAAAAACCATCAGGAATATTCCAGTTTGTATTGGTTTTACCATCACGGGCGGCTAAAGCTGGACGAAACTCACTGTTATCGGAATCGGTTGTCTCATGTAAGTCAATATGAACATGTGGTTTTATATTATGGTCGTTCATATACTGAATCAGCGCTGCAGATTCAGGGGCAGGGCTGTCAGCATGAAAAGAGCGATTTGGGTCTATAGCTGCCGGATCCCAGCGATTAATCGTTTCATAACCCCATGGACTGATACAAGGAGCAATAATCAGGTTAAAATGCTCCGCATACTGTGCAGCTTTTGTTTTTACAAACCGTAATGCGCCATGCACACCGCTGGTTTCATAGCCATGCACTCCACCCGTTACTAACACTGTGGGTTTAGTTTCTTGCCAACATTTAGATTTGATAACATAAAGAGGGTAACGCTGTGGATCAACATCAAGCGCGCCATATTGCTCAATGTCAAATTGCTGTTTAAGTTCGTCGACTAAGGTGAGCACTTGAGACTGATAGCACCGTTTAATCGTTTGTTTACTAAGCCACTGTTGTTTGTTTTCAGCATTCCATGGAGTGCCTTGAGTGCCAATTGGGTAGTTACTTTCGCTCATAGAACCTTCATATTTTTCAATAAAGGCTTAGCTTAGCTTTGTGCTGACTTAGCTGCAACCGCAGGGATATAATTTAATTGCCATCATTGAGATAAACAGGGTCATACGTACTCATATAAGCTTGCATGTTTACGCTTATGGGCCTCAAATAAGTAAGCCCTGAGCTGCTCTCGCCCTTGATGTATCTGCGTAATTTTTGCTGCAATACCCTGATCACTGACCCGAACAGGTTCAATCTCTATGCTGATTTTTTTCTTATTTGGTAAAATAAACTTTAACTGTTGGGAAGTTTTTCTTAGCTGCTTTTTTGACAGTGGCTTTAAAAATAGTCCAGTGCTTGAGATGGACTCTATTTTGAAATCGTGGTTTTGAATTTCCAAATTATCCCAGCGCCAGCAACGTTTTACGCCTTGGGTATCAATCACTTCAGGGGCATTTAAATAGGGTGTTAATGTGCCTAATTCATTTACTTTAAGTTCAAGTGGGAACCATAGCTGATAATGAGCGACCTCTGCGAGTAGCGTCAATTTAGCTTGGCTTAGTAAATGGGCGATACCGGAGGGGATCTCACTGTGTAAAGTGAGCGTATGTTCACAATTTAATTGCGCAGGACTATTTGTTTGATATAAGTCCACTATATAATTGAGTTCTTCCTTCGAAATATCCATGTAACACCTCAATCCATTAAAGCGGTAATTTATTCATAAACTAAGCAAATTTAATGCCGAGTTTTGGCTCTCTTCAAAAAAACATTACGATAGTTAACTATTAATGTGTATGAAAATTAATAGTTGCTCAGTACAGATAACGGCAAGTTTACATAATTCTTTAATAATTTAATATGACTACGTTATTAGTAAGGCATCATTATGAGTTATTAAACTTTTACTGATGTGTGATCAGTTGCCTCAGGAAAACTGTATGTAATATCATAAATAGCTGGATATAACCGTTTAAAAAAAGTATTTTAAAGTTGTATTTTGTTTACATCTCACATTAACGCTCATTGTAAACGTTGTTCTTTGTTAATTTTTCACGCTGTTGATTTCTGACACTTTGCCATGTAAAAATCCTTCACGTGAATTATCTTTATATCATTTCCTCGGGCATCAATTAAATGGTTAAATTAGTCACCGATCATTCATCACACAGCCAACTTTTCGTTGATTTTTTGCAGCGTTACGCAATATATAATGATGAGCAGTTAGAGGTCATGAGCTCTCAAATGACAAGTACTTTACGGCTGGATGCATACTGTCTATTTGAAACTATTCAGCAAAGCCTTTTGCAACAAGACACGTTCTATCAGGATTTTGATGATCTGCTTTTAAAACTTACCAACAGTAATCAAATAGCAAACGCGGATCAATGTTTGCTGTTACAACTGCTAAGGCAATGGGGCAAAGAATGGTCATTTGCTTTGTCTATGGCAACAAAAAAGCACGGGCAAGCTGACATTAAAAATAATGTGCATAGAGCGACAGAATCTACATCATTAGAAATAAGTAAATATGCTAACTTGTTCGCTCAGGTGCCCATTCCATTGTGTAATGTATGTACGCTTACGGGTAATATAATTAGCGTGAATCAGCGGTTTATAGATGTTTTTGGTTATGATATTGACGATACCCCCACGTTAGCAGCATGGTGGTTAAACGCCTATCCAGATCCTCAGTATCGTGCGCAGGTGCAACAACAATGGCAACAGGCGATGATTGATGCGCGTATCAACAATACCGATATAGAGCCACAAGATTACCAAGTTAGTTGTAAAAATGGTGAGCAAATTACCATGGAAATATCAGGGACCATCATAGGGAATGAATTTTTAGCCATTTTTAAAGATGCTACGCAGCGCTTAGCGGCTGAAGATATTCTTCGTGATATGGCATTTTTAGATTCATTAACCCAGATTGCGAACCGCCGCTGCTTTGATGATACCTTAAACAAGCAACTTGAATTAATGTCTAAACAATTAAAGCCTCTATCGATGATTTTGCTTGATATCGATTATTTTAAGCAATATAACGATAACTATGGCCATGTTAAAGGCGATCAATGTTTATACCAAATTGCTCAATGTATTGCGTCTTTACTAACTAATAAACAGGATTTTGTAGCGCGTTTTGGGGGCGAGGAATTTGTTGTGTTAATGCCAAACAGCAACTCAACGCAGGCGCTTAATACTGCATTACAGATCCAACAAGCAATTACTCAATTAGCTATTAAACATGAATATGCTGAACTGGGTTATATTAGCTTAAGTATGGGTATTAAAACGCTCTATAATCTAAGCGATGAAGGGCACCTTTATTTTGTTGATGCTGCTGATAAGGCCTTGTATCAAGCAAAAAGAAAAGGGCGAAATGCGATTGTCGTTAGTAAAGATTAATACCACGATTAACCAACAACTGGCCGTATACAATCAACGTTATTTCCTCAGCTTATTATTCACCATCGATAACTCTATACTCACCGCTGGCTATCCCTTTTAATGTATAGTCACCAATTCGATAGCGGATCAAACGTAAAGTTGGGTGATTGATGTGAGCGGTCATTCGCCTTACTTGGCGATTTCTCCCTTCAGTGAGGGTAATACTTAGCCAACTAGTTGGAATGTTTTTTCGCTCTCTGACAGCTGGTATACGCGGCCATATAGTTGGCTCAGTAATACGCTTCACTTCAGCGGGTAGGGTAAGACCATCTTTAAGTTCAACACCTTGGCATAGGCGTTTAATAGCTTCATCAGAAGGCTCACCTTCCACTTGCACCCAGTAAGTCTTGCTGGTTTTTTTATTTGGTGCGGTTAAGGTGTTTTGTAACTTGCCACAATTAGTCAGTAATAAGAGACCTTCACTGTCTCTGTCTAATCGTCCAGCAGCGTAGACATCTTTGATGGTAATAAAGTCAGCCAAGGTTTGTCGGTTTTGCTCGTCAGTAAACTGGCACAGCACATCAAAGGGCTTATTGAATAACACCACTTTACGTTCACTAGCGGCAATTGCTGGTTTTATTTCACGTTTTACTGAGCTATTGATTTTTTTTGTGGTAACGCCGCTGCGATTATAACTACGGCCACTGTTACGACGTTTAGTTGTATTATTTTTCGGCGTGTTTTTTTTAGGTCCGTTGTTTTTAATAACAGTCATGATTAAATACACCGCGCAGGTTTTGGCAAACCGGCGATTTTAGTTGCTTGCTTTGCAGGTCCTTTGGGAAATAATTTATAAAGGTAAATACTATTGCCTTTATCTTCCCCCAAGGCTTTTGCCATTGCTTTTACTAACATTCTTATTGCAGGGCTGGTGTTGTACTCTAAATAAAAATTACGTACAAAGTGGATCACTTCCCAATGTTGGCTGGTTAATTCGATACTTTCCTGGGCAGCAATAATTGGGGCTAATTCTTCACTCCATAATAGATGATCAAGTAGGTAGCCCTGTTTATCAGTGTCGATAATTTTATTATTAAATTCAAGCATGTGTTACCACGTAATAGAGTGAGAAGTTGCTAATGTTAATGCGACAAAGTCGTCATAATTCAGTGAGTGATCTGGTTCAGAGATAGTAATACCTCGAGATTGCGCATCATCAGCAAGTATTAATAAGTGTGTTGAAAGTTGCCTAAATTGGCGAATGGCAAAACAGGCGTCACTTAGCAAAAGCACCTGATCAGTTACTTGAATAAGATTAACCAATTGATCAGTATTGTAATAGCTAAGTGGCTTAGAGAATATATGCAAAGTACTCATAGGGTCACTATTTGTTGTTGTTGGCTAATAAGGTGGTGTTGCTGCTGATAATTAAGCGTTTTTACCTCAATGAGTAAGTGACTCTTTTCAAGCCCATATTCAAGTAATGATTTTTCACATACATAAATATTTTCAACATCGTATATTTCTAATGTTTTGATGGTTTTAAAATAGTTTTTTAAACCAATATGCTCAGGTTGCTGCTGTTTTTTTAATGCAAGAACTGCAGGACCTGTGAATAACCAACTAATATTTTGCTCTACAGCTGCAAAAATTAAGGTCATATCAAGTGCATCACGAATATGTAAGTCATCAAAAGGACTATGTTGACTTAATACCAGAACGTTGATCATTTAAATTGCACCCATTTGTCTGCATCACTTGCTAACATGGCAAATTCTGCCAGGCCAGCGACTGTAAAGACACCCGTATTGTTTATATCTAAACCACGCTTTTCAGCGGCAGTTACACACAGCATTAAATTGACACCCTGCTTATGTAATTGTTGCCAGAGTGAATTGATTGGTAATTCATCAGATGCTAGGTTTAACTGCTCGCTGGCATGAAACACCCCGTGTTGATATAAAAATAGCGCATCAATTTGATGACCTAGATTTAAACAAGCATGAGCAAATTTAATTAATCGCTGTGTGGCGTCATGATCGGATGGTGCGCTGTGCAAAGAAAGTACAAATCGTGCCAAAATTTTTCCAATAAAAAAGCCCCTAAAGAGGGGCTATTTTAGCAGAACTATTTAATTAGTCATTATTTGCGCCAAGAAGAGCAAGTAATGAAGTAAATAAGTTATAAACGCTTAAGTATAAAGAAACAGTTGCACGAATGTAGTTCGTTTCGCCACCGTTAATGATGCGGCTTGTATCGAATAAGATAAGCCCCGACATGATTAATACAACAGCTGCATTTAGCACCATAAACATTAATGAGCTGTCAAGGAAGATATTGACGATGCTGGCGATGATCACAACGATAAGACCGACAGTTAAAAAACCACCCATGAATGAGAAGTCTTTTTTAGTATTAAGTGCGTAAGCAGATAAACCAAAGAATATTAATGCAGTAGAGCCTAACGCTTGCATAATAAGCATTGGGCCATTAGCCATTGCAGCGTAATGGTTAAGCAATGGACCAAGGCCTGCACCCATTAAACCAGTGAAAGCGAATACCCACGCAACGCCCGATGCACTGTCAGCTTTTTTGTTTACAACAAACAATAGGCCAAAAGAAATAAGCGTGAAAACTAATCCCATAAAATAAGGAAGTTGTAATGCCATTGAAATACCAGCCGTCACAGCACTAAATGCTAATGTCATAGCCAATAAAAAATAAGTATTTTTTAATACCTTGTTTGTTTCAATGGTCGACATAACCGGTTTAGCGGTATTGTACGAGTGATTAAATGCCATTTTAGAGCTCCTTTAAGTGAAACTTGTTGTAGTTCCGATAATTAACTAGAGTTAGACTATCAAGACTTGTATATTTGGGCAAATGTTTGTAGTTCAATAGACCATTAAATAAATATAAAAGTTCCAGTTTGTACAATTATTCAGCTTGCCTGTGTGAAGAGTATGCAAATTAATTGTTTTTTAAGCACTTAAACTTTTTTTTGAAAAAAAAGCTTCACAAAGACCACTGCCTTCTCTATTATGCAGGCCGTGCGGAGAGATGGCAGAGTGGTCGAATGCACCGGTCTTGAAAACCGGCAGGGGTTTATAGCCCCTCTAGGGTTCAAATCCCTATCTCTCCACCAATATTAAAAACCGCTTA